>JBEVLJ010000316.1:0-6555 GCA_040509195.1 Acidimicrobiia bacterium | reverse complement strand
CCGGCACCATCGCAACTGCCGCACCCTCCATCGGCACGACGGCGAGGCGCTGGTTCTCGAAGCGGCCGCGCACGATCACGTCCGCGCCGTGCAGCGGATCGTCGCCCGGCTCCGCGCGCAACCCGAGCACTGCATTCGATCCGAGATGTTCGAACAGGAGGGGCGCATCGGGCGCGAGCGCGGCGTCGAGGTCGGTGACCACGGGCAGCGGGTCGTAGTCGACGATGACCGCGTTGGCCGCGTCGTCCGCTTGTGTGCGCGTCTCGGCAAGCACCACCGCGACGATCTCGCCGACGAAGCGCACCTTGTCTTTGGCGAGCGGCGGGCGCGGGCAGTCGGGCTTGGGGTTCATGAACAGGTAGTACTCGGGCACGTCGAGCTCGGCCGCGGAGTAGGCGCCGATCACCCCCGGCATCGAGCGCGCCTCACTCAGGTCGACGGCTCCGAGCCGCGCGTGCGCGATCGGCGACCGCACGAACGCGACCTCCAGCATGCCCGGCACCTGCAGATTCGCGATGTAAGTGCCTTCGCCCCGCAGCAACGCCGGGTCTTCGACGCGCCGAACGGGCAGACCGATGTAGGAACCGGCACCGCCCTGAGGAATGACTGCAGTCATCGCGTTGCTCCTGTGACGTCGTCGAGTGCGCGTCGGACGAGCACCTGCGCGAGATGACGGCGGTACTCCTCGCTGGCGTTGAGATCGGTTGGCGGTTCGGTGCCGTCGGCCGCGACCGCGGAGGCTTGCTCCGGCGTCGCGCCGTCGCTCATCCGTGCTTCCACACCACTGGCCCGGATCGGCGTGGAACCCATGTTGACGAGCGCCACGCCTGGCGTGTCGCCGCCCACCGCAGCGACGCCGACGATCGCCCAGTCCTGGGCGCGTCGGTTGAACTTCTGGAAGCTCCACCCGGCCCCTGTGTACTTCGGGACCCGCACCTCGGTGATGACCTCGTCGGGCGTGAGCGCGCTTTCGAGGAATCCTTCGAAGAAGTCGTCGGCCGCGATCTCGCGCGTTCCGCCACTTCCCTCAGCCACGATGGTGCCGCGCAGCGCGAGCACACACGCGGGGAGGTCCGACGCAGGATCGGCGTGCGCGAGTGATCCGCCCAGCGTGCCCCGGTGCCGCACCTGCGGGTCGCCGACCTCACCAGCCGCGTGCGCGAGCAGTGGCACGTGCTCGCGCAGCACGTCGCTGTGCTCGACGTCGTGGTGACGGGTGAGCCCGCCGATCGCGACGTAGGCGCCTTCATCGCGCACGTACGCCAGGTCGCTCAAGCCCCCCACGTCGACGAGCACCGACGGTTGCGCGAGGCGCAGCTTCATCAGCGGCAACAGCGAGTGACCACCCGCGAGGATCTTCGCATCGTCGCCGTACTCGGCGAGCAGCGCGATCGCGTCGTGGAGCGAGTCGGGACGGGCGTAGTCGAACGCGGCAGGGATCACTTGCCCGCTCCCGACGTGGAGGCCATCGCGTCGGCGCCGGCCATGACCGACTGCACGATGTTGTGGTAGCCGGTGCAGCGGCACAGGTTGCCCTCGAGGCCGAGGCGCACCTCGGTCTCGGTGAGCGTGCCGTGCTCCTGGGCGAGCGACACCGCGGCCATCACCATGCCTGGAGTGCAATACCCGCACTGCAGGCCGTGATGTTCACGGAACGCTTCCTGCATCGGGTGCAGCACCTCGCCGTCGGCGAGGCCTTCGATCGTGGTGATCGTCGTGTCGTGAGCCTGCGCGGCGAGCACGGTGCACGACTTCACCGACTCACCGTTCAACAGCACGGTGCACGCGCCACAACTCGTGGTGTCGCATCCGATGTTGGTGCCGGTGAGTCCGAGGACTTCACGGAGGTGGTGGACGAGGAGCGTGCGGGCTTCGACCTCGTGGGTGCTGGAGACACCGTTCACGACGGTCGACACCTGCACGCGCGGCTGCGGAGAATTGGGTGATGGACTCATGGCGGTTGAATCTATACGCGCACTCTGGGGCGCTGCGTCGCTGTGTGGTCGAATGCAACCCGACACGCACCGAAGGAGTGGATCCATGAACGACGCGATGCTTGCCGAGACCGTCAACGTCGAGGGTCACGATGGTGACGTGATCCCCGCCTACCTGGCGCGTCCACTCGGCGCCGGTCCGTTCCCGGGCGTCGTGGTGATCCACCACATGCCCGGCTACGACCCGGGAAGTCGCGAGATCGTGCGCCGGTTCGCGTCGGAGGGCTACGCGGCGATCTGCCCCAACCTCCACCACCGCTACGCACCAGGCGCCTCGCACGGTGAAGCGGCCGGGGCGACGCGCGAGGCAGGCGGCGTGCCCGACGCGCAGTGCATCAGCGACGTCGTCGCGGCAGCCGATCACCTTCGCCTCCTTGCGAGCTCCAATGGCAAGGTCGGCGTGATCGGCTACTGCTCCGGCGGTCGTCAGGCGTACCTCGTGGCGTGCAACGCCGAGTTCGACGCCGCGGTCGACTGCTACGGCGGGCGTGTGGTCGCTCCGGCCGACGCGCTCACCGCGGCGCAGCCTGTCGCCCCGATCGACATGACCACAGGCCTCGGCTGTCCGTTGCTCGGCCTCTTCGGCGCCAACGACACCCACCCTGGTCCGGAGGAGGTGGCGCAGATCGCCGCCGCGCTCGACGCCCACGGCAAGGAGTACGAGTTCCACACGTACGACGACGCCGGCCACGCGTTCTTCACCGTCGACCGTCCGAACTACGACGTGGCCGCCGCGCTCGACGGGTGGGACAAGGTGTTCGACTTCTTCGGCCGGCACCTTTCCGCCTGAGGCCGGTCACGGGCCGGCGAGCCGGTAGCGTCCGCCACCATGACCGTCACTGCCGCCGACCACGCGAACGCTGCGCGCGTCGCGACGGAAGCCGGGGAGCTGTTGCTCGAGGTGCGCGTCGCGCTCGAGAACGAGAACGCACACTCGCACTACGTGAAGGCTGCAGGCGACCGCGTCTCGCACGACTTCATCGTCGAAGCGCTCGAAGCGCTGTATCCCGAAGACGCGATCCTGTCCGAGGAGGGCGCCGATGATCCCGTGCGCCTCGGTGCCGAGCGCGTCTGGATCGTGGATCCGCTCGACGGAACGAACGAATTCGGCGAACCCGGTCGGCGCGACTGGGCGGTGCACGTGGCGCTCGTGATCGCGGGCCACGTGGTCGCGGCGGCCGTCGCGCTGCCCGCGCTCGGCCTCACGTTCACCGATGATCCGCCGCCGCCGCCGGTCGAACCGATCGGTGATCGTCGCGTGCGAATGGTGGTGAGTCGCAGTCGTCCGCCGGCGATGACCGCGGTGTTGCAACGCCGACTCGACGCCGAGCTCGTGCCGCTGGGCTCCGCTGGCGCGAAGGCGATGGCCGTCGTCAGCGGTGAAGTCGACATGTATGCGCACCACGGCGGCCAGTACGAGTGGGACTCCGCCGCGCCGATCGGCGTGGCGGCCGCGGCGGGCCTGCACGTGTCGCGCCTCGACGGCTCACCGCTCGTCTACAACCGCCCCGACCCCTGGCTCCCCGATCTGCTCATCTGCAAACCCGAGCTCGTCGAGCCCGCCCTCGCCGCCATCCACCAGTACCTCTGACCCCACGTCTTCCCTCCCTCTCGCCCGCCCCCGGCCCACGAAATTGCGTTTGGATCCCGCGCATACCGCGCGATGGTCACGCAATTTCGATGGGGTTCAGGGTGCGTGAAACACGGTGACGGGGAGGCCGGCGGCGCGCCAGGCTTGGAAGCCACCTTCGAGATCGGTGGCGTGGTGCAGACCGAGGTCGAGGAGGCTGGCGACGGCGAGGCTCGACGCGTAGCCCTCGTCGCACACCACGATCACGGCGACGTCGTGGTCCACGGCCTCCGGGATGCGGTGATCGCTCTCGGGATCGAGACGCCACTCGAGCACGTTGCGCCCGATCACGTGCGCGCCGGGGATCTCGCCATCCCGTTCGCGTAACTCGACGGGACGCGTGTCGATGAGCAACGCGCCATCGTCGTGCGCGATCGCGGCGTCGCGCGCGCTCACCCTCGTGAAGCGCGCACGCGCCGCGTCGAGCAGCTCGTCGACCGTGCTCACAGCAGCGAGATCCCCGGCTCGTCTTCGATACGCAAACCACGCAGCTCACCGACGCCGGTGCGCGGCTCAGTCGCCGATTCGGTTCGCAACCGCGAGAACGACAGGTCGGGCTCACTGCCGTAGAAGTCCATCGTCTGCAGGGGCGGCGAGTACACGTGCACACTCGTTGCCACCTCCACGCTCGGGTTTGCCACCCAGTGAACGTGACCCGGGCCGAAGGAGCGGGCCGCGCCCACACCGAGGCGGGTCTCGGTGAGGGGACGCCGGCCGTCGATGTGCCCCGACGTCTCCAGCAACTCCCCCTCCACCACGGTGAACGCGCCACCAGCACCGCCGTGGTCGTGGAGGTCGACGCCCTGGTGGGAATGCCAGCCGATGAGCCAGATGTCGAAACGGGCGTTGCTCGACAGCTGGAGGAACCAGCGTTCGTCGGGGTCGTGCTGCGCGAGCGCGCGCCAGGTGGCGGCGTCACGACCGAGCCCGCGCGCGATCGCGAGCAAGCGAGACGGCGGCAACGGCGCGAGCGCGGACTGAGTGTCGGGAGCGGTCAACGTCATGATCAGAAGTCCTCACGGGAGCGTGCGCGGCCGCGTGGCCACACACGAAGAAGCGGATGGTCGAACACGTGGGTCGTCGCGACGGACGACCGATCAGCGCATTCGACAGAGCTCGTCGAATGACAAGCGCGTCGCTTCACCCCAGGAGTCGTTGGTGGTGGTCGTCATCACGTTCGGCGTGCCGCTCATTTCGCCGCCGCCGCTTCGTCGACGAACCCGTACCGCTTGCGGATCGAGCGTTCGGCAGTCGCGAAGAACAACGAGTCGATGATCACGCCGATGACGAGGATCATGATCATGACGGCGTACATGTAGTCGTACCGCGCGAAGTCTTGCGCGAAGCTCAGCTGCTGACCGAGCGACTTGGTACCCGGGATCAGCACGAGCAGTTCACCAGCGAGCAGGCTGCGCCACGCGAACGCCCAGCCCTGCTTGAGTCCGGCCACGAACGACGGCAGCGCCGCGGGAAGAATCACGTGGCGCAGCGTGGCCACGCCATGCGCGCCGAGCACCCGACCGGTGCGCAACATGATCGGCGGGATGGTGTCGAAGCCCGCCAAGAGGCCGTTGGCGATCGACGGCGTCGCGCCGATCACGACGACGAAGAGAATCGCGCCGTTGCTGAGCTTGAACAACACGACCGCCGCGGGAAACCACGCGATCGACGGCATCGTCTGCAGCCCGGTCAGCATCGATCCGACGGCAGACCGGAGCAGCGGCACCGTCGCCACGGCCGCACCGATTGCCGTGCCGAGCACGATCGAGATGCCGAACCCGACGAACGCACGTTGCAGCGTCTGCACCGCGGCCGCGAACAGCTCGTCGAACTCCTCGAAGAACGTGGAGAACACTGTGGCGGGCGAAGGAAGGATGAACTCGCTCTTCCAACCACTCCAGTAGACGAGTTGCCAGATCGCGAGCGCGAGGACAATTGCTGCGACCTTGGGCCAGGTCGAGGCCCAGATCTTGCGCGCGCGGCTCTTGCGCTGCGGCAGCGCCAGCTCGAGCTTGTCGAGGCCACGCTGCTCGGCGCGCTGCGCGTCGTCCGTGAGGTCAGTCGTCGCCGGCATGGCGCCGCACCTCTTCCTTCAACCGGTCAGTGATCGACGCCGCTTGCGTCGCGACCACCGCCGAGTCGATCCGTCGCGGCCGCGCGTCAGCGATCGGGAACTCCTGGATCACGTGGCCCGGGCGGCTCGACAGCAGCACCACGCGATCACCGAGGCGCACGGCCTCACGCACGTTGTGAGTGACGAACACCACCGTGAGGTGCTGCTCGCTCCATAAGCGCTCGAGCTCGTCGTGCATGAGGTCACGGGTCATGGCGTCGAGCGCGCCGAACGGCTCATCCATGAGCAGCACGTCGGCATCCTGCGCCAAGGCACGAGCCAACGCGACGCGCTGACGCATCCCGCCCGAGAGCTCGTGTGGACGCTTCTTGGCGAACTCACTCAGGTTCACGAGCTCGAGCAGTTCGGCCACGCGCGCCTTGCGACGATCCTTCGGCACCTTGCGCAACTTCAACGCCAGATCGACGTTGCCGGTGACGGTGAGCCACGGGAACAACGCGGATTCCTGGAACATCAGCCCAGTGCGGCCATGCACCTGCGACGTGCCGCGCGACGGTCGGTCGAGGCCGGCGAGGATGTTCAAGAGCGTGCTCTTGCCGCACCCGGACGCGCCGAGCAGGCACACGAACTCGCCCTTCCCCACGGTGAGGTTCACCTCGTCGAGCGCGTGCACGGCGTTCGTGGCGTCGCCGTACACCTTGCTCACGTCGATGAGCTCCACCGCGGCTTCGCGCGACTCCGACTCGGGACGCGAAGACTCGACCTCGGCCCCGGCGGCGGGGGCAACCACGGGGGTCGCGGTCGACAACGTCGAACCTTCGGGCCCAGCCACCAAGGGCTCAGCCGCGAGAGGCTCG
>JBEVLJ010000315.1:0-6098 GCA_040509195.1 Acidimicrobiia bacterium | reverse complement strand
CTGGTTCCCGGCGACCTGACTCACCGACCCGACCGATCACGGCACGCGATGGAGCACGGTGATCGGTGCACGTCCCACATGGACTCCTGTGATGGTACGCTTGTGTTATGAGTGGGACTTACTCGGTGACGATGGGAGATCGCGGCCGCCTCGTCGTTCCGGCGGAGCTCCGCGAGCAGTCGGGCCTGCGCGAGGGCAGCGCGCTCACGTTGATCGACACGCCGAACGGCATCGTGCTGGTCACGCGCGAGCAGTTGCGTGAGCTGGTGCGCGCCGAGCTCTCGGGATTGGATCTGGTGGGTGAGCTGCTCGACGAACGCAGGCTGGCGGCCGAGGCGGACAACGCACGATGACCACGCCGGTGTTCGACGCGTCTGCGCTCCTCGCGTTCGTGCTGGGTGAGCCCGGTGCCGACGTCGTGGATGACGCACTGACCGACGGCGGCATCTGTGGCGCAGCCAACTGGTCGGAGATCGCACAGCGGGTCCTCGCGCACGAGCGCAACTGGGATCTCGTGCGGGCGCTCCTCCTCGACAGTGGTGTCGAGGTGATGTCCGTCGATGCGGCCGATGCCGAAGGGGCCGCGCAGCGATGGCGTCGCGGCGATGGCCACTCCTTGGCCGATCGCTTGTGTCTCGAGCTGGCCGATCGACTTGACGCGCCGGTCTTCACCGCGGACAGGGCGTGGGGCTCCGACGGGAGAGTCCGTCAGATCCGCTGATGGCCTACCGTGAACGGATGCGTCATCCAGTTTCGCGACTCGCGCTGGCCAGCACCGACACGAACGAATGACCCTGCTCGATGACGGGCTCGCGCAGCCGATCTCGTTCGACGCGCGTTACGGCGAGGGCGCTCGTCGCGCCGTCGTGCTCGGAGGCGGAGGAGTGGTGTTCGTCGCATGGCTCACGGCGTACCTCGGCGAGCTCGCGCGTCGTGGTGTGCGCATGCATGATGCCGATCGCATCGTCGGCACGTCGGCGGGATCGGTGCTCGCGACGGTGATCGCGCACGATCGTCTCGCGCGATTCGAGAAGTTGGTGCGTGCATTGGAGGGACGACCGAGCTTGATCCACCGGCTCGCGCCGGCGGCCGGGCTGTCACACAGTCAGTTGCGCGCGTCGGAGATGTTCGCGGCCGCGTCCGACGCCGAGCCCGACACGCTCAAGGCCATCGGCACCGCGGCGATGGCGGCATCGACCCCGTCGGCCGAGCTGCTGCCGGCCGGGATCCTGATGTTGGTGCAGACGTGGAGATGGCCGGGCGACCAGCTCGTGGTGTCGGCGGCCGACGCGTTCACCGGCGAACGGCTTGCCCTCACGCGCGGGTCGGGCGTGCCACTGCTGCGCGCCGTCGCGGCGAGCGCGTCGGTGCCCGGGCTCTTCGCGCCGCAACGACTGCGCGACCGCCGCGCGATCGACGGCGGCGTGTCGGGGAGTGGCATCCACGCAGACCTCGTCGCCGGTGCAGAGCGCGCGCTGGTGTTTCCGATCGCGGGCGAGCTCGCCGCACCGCGGTTCACCATCGCACCCGACGCCACCGATCGCGAGGTTGCCGCGTTGCGCGCTTCGGGCACCGAGGTGTGCGTGCGCCACAGTCGGTTGCCGGAGACGATCGACCTCATGGATCCCGCGGAAGTGCCAGCCGCAGTGGCGCTCGGCGCGACGCAAGCGGTCGAAGACGTCGACGAGTTGCGCGCGTTCTGGGTCTGACGTCCAGTCAGACGACTGGCCTCGCGGGTGAACCGCTCGGCCCGTAGGCCTTCTCGGCCACGTCGGGCGGGAGTGGCAGCACCACGGTGAACTCGTTGCCCTCCGGATCGGCCATGCGGTAGTGCGACTCACCCGGACGCGCGTGGATCACCTCGACGAGTCGGCCACCGAGCTCCTCGATGCGTCCTTTGGCAACGTCCATGTCGTCGACCTCGATGTCGGGACGCGTCGCGAACGTGCGGCGCCCCATGCCCGGGGTACCGGCCGACGCGCTCCCGATCGGCTCGAACGCCATGAATGCGCCACCGCGATCGGGCGCGAGTTGGATCCAATCGTCGGCCTCTTCCACGACACCCACGCCGAGGACCGCGGCCCAGAACTCCGCGAGCTTCGGCGCGTCGTCGGCGTCGATGACGACCGCGCGCAACCACCCAACTGCTTCACTCATGTCGAGGATCGTAGGTCCACGCCGCGATGGTCAGTGCTCCCTAGCGTGACCCGACGATGACCGGCACATCGACGACCGGCGACGACGAGGAGATGCGAGCGATGCTCGCCGCGCCGCCGCGTCCGCCGCTCGATGTCGATCTCTTCTCGTCGAACACGCTGTTCGGTGAGCCGGGGATCTACCCGCGGGGCACGCCGATGGTGCCGGCAGACGGATCCGCGCTCGATCGCGATGCGGCGCGTGACGCGCTCGCGTCGGTTGGTCTCGACGACGCGTGCGCGCGCTTCGACGACGCCGCATTGGTCGCGCTCGTTCCCGCGCCGGGACCGCGCGCCGGGTTGGCGTCGCTGGTCGGGACGATCGGTGAGCCGTTGCTCGATGCGTTCCTCGCCGGTGAAACCGCGGTGCGAACGATCGAGGTGGGGGAGCCGACGTCACCGGGGCGGGTGATCGGGCCCGCGCGCGGCGCGACCGCCGACGATGGGCATCACCGTGTGGTGAACGACCGCTACCGCGCCGAACATCCGGCATTGCTCGCACTGTCGCTCACGCACGATCTGCTGTGGAACCCCGCCGGATCCGGCCAGTACGAGGAGTGCATCCTCCACGCCCTCGGCGCGATGGTCCACCTCCAGCTGTTGGCGCGCGCGCCGGCGCTCGCGCACATAGGCACGGAGCTGGCGCGGCGACAGAACTCCCTGGCGATCACGCTGCTGAACTCACGTCACGTGGGCAGCGCCGACCTCGCGCTCATCGCACCCGACGGACCGGGCACGATCCCCGGCGGTGCGCCCACCATGCAGACGCCCGACTTCTGGAGCATCCCCTTCGTGTCGGGGGAACCCGTCGCCTCGCCCGCACCATCGGTGCTCGCGCCGGTGTTGGCGCAGGTGCTGGCACCAGGCACCCTGCTGCCCGATCCCGTGCGCTTCGATGCCGCGCTCGGCGCGGTGTTGAGCGATCACCTGGGTCGAGCGTGGCTGTCGCTGCTCGACCAATTGGCGGCAGCGCGGGCACTCGGCGCGCTCCCGTGAGCGCGTCCCTCACGATGTCGTCACGACGCGCGTGGATCACGCTGTTCGCGCTGAGCCTGCCGATGTTCGTGCTGTCGGTGGACGCGAACGGCGTGGTGGTCTTGCTGCCGACGATCGGGAAGGACCTCGGGGTCAGCGTGGCGAGCATGAGCGCGGTGGTGACGGTGTCGAGCCTCGCGTTCGCGGCGCCCCTCGTGTTGATCGGTCGCATCGCCGACCGCGTCGGCGCGCGTCCGCTCCTCCTCGGTGGCGTGGTCGGCTTCGCGATCGCGTCGGCGATCTGTGCAACGACCGATTCGTACGCGCTCCTGCTCGTCGGTCGCGGGTTGCAGGGCGTCGCGTCGGCGTGTTGCTTCGCCACGTCGCTCGCGGCGATCGACGCCGTGTTCGACAAGGCGCGCCTGCCCGTGGCCATCGGCATCTGGGGTGCGATCGGTGGTGTCGGCAGTGCCGCGGGCCCGCTCGTGGCGAGTGTGATCGGCGACCTGTGGTCGTGGCGCTGGTTCTTCGCCATCAACCTGTTCATCCTCGCGGTCGCGCTGGTGATGCTGTTCGTCCTCGTCCCACATCTCCCCGGTGACCGGACGCGCTCCATCCCGTACGCACGCTTGCTCCTGCTCGCGTTCGGGATCTGGACCGTCTCCGCCGCGATCCAGCGCGCGGGGGTGATCGGTTGGGTGCACGCCACGGTGCTCGTGACGCTGGTCATCGGTGGTGTCGCGCTCTTCGCGCTGTCGCGTTGGCGAAGTGCGGACCCGTTGGTCGCGCCTGAGGTGACGGCATCGTCGTCGTTCCGTGTCGGCGTGAGCGAGGCGACGCTCTCCAACTGGGGCTCGGGCGTGATCATGGTGTTGATCCCCGCCGCGCTGCAGGTGGTGCGCGGCCTCGACCTCCTCGACACCGGTCTGCTGTTCCTCGCGTTCTCGGCGCCGTTCGCGGTCGGCGGCGCGTTGTCGGGACCGATCGCGCGCCGCGCGGGCGCGCGCACCGCGCAGGCGTTGGGGAGCGCGGGACTCGCCGTCGGGCTCGCGATGCTCGTGATCACCGGTGTCGACGGTGCGCTGGTCCTCGTGGCCGCTGGCCTGGCAGTCGCCGGTCTCGGCAACGGCATCGTGTACAGCGCGTCGACGTCGTACTCGCTGGCCGACGTGTCCGTCGACCGGGCGGCGGAAGCGAGCGCCGTGCTCAACATGATCCGCGTGCTCGGGCTCGCGCTCGGCATCGCACTGTCGAACTCGATCGTGCGCGTGATCGACGACGCCTTCACCGGACACGCGCAGCTCGGACTTCGCGTCGCGCTCGGGATCGCCGCGGTCATCGCGGCCGCCGGGGTCCCGGTGGCGCGCCTCCACAGCGCTCCAGTCGACCCTCGCTAGCGTGTGCCGCCGTGCTGCTGCCGTCTGACGCCGATGCCGCACTCACGCTGGGCGTGGTCGAACGGGCCTTCGCTTCCGTCGGTGGGCTCGACGAGCTGCAGTCCGCCATCATCGGGGGGATCGCGAGCGGGCTGTACGGCCTCGACGCCGCGGCGCTCGCGCCGGCCACCGAGGCCGACACGAGCGGGGCGAGCATCGACGTGTTGCGCCAGGCGGCGCGGCTGATGGCGGTGCTCGAGTTCGTGGAGCACCCGTTGCGGCCCGACGTGGCCGACGCGGTGAACCGCTTCGCACGCGAACACGGTGTGGGCCACGGGTTGCTCGAAGACGCGCGGGAGCTCGCGCGTGATCACTTCGCGCTCGTGTACTACGACCTGCAACGCCACGGTTGGTATCGCGCCGAGACGATCCGAGAGTCGCTGCGCGGACGGTTCCGTGAGCTGGTGCGGTCGAAGCTCTCGTACTTCGGCGTGGTCACCGACACGAAGATCGCCACCAAGTGGCGCGGGCTGCGCGACTGCGAGCCGGGCACATGGGGAAGGGCCGTCGCCGACTTCTACGCGCGCCACTCGTTCCCCTTCCCCGGCGAGCGCAACGGGATCTACGAGCTCGGCGCCCGTCACGACTGGGTGCACGTGCTCGCCGACTACGAGACCACGCCGGAGGGCGAGATCGACGTGTTCTCGTTCATCGCCGCGTCGATGCGCGACGACCGAGGCGTGATCCTGCTCGCGTTCACCCTCGGTCTCTTCCAGAACGGCAGCATCCACCACGTGAGTGGCAAGCGCATCGGCAACATCCGCACCGACACGCTGTCGGATCCGCTCGCGGTGGATCGGATGGTCGACGCGCTCTCGCGTGGGCGCGACTGCACCGTCGACGTGATGGGGGAGCTCGACGAGTTCGCACATCAGCACGACGACCTCGCCGACGTGCGGCGCTTCTTCAACGTGCGCCCGCCCGCGTGACCGGCGCGTACGCCTCCGTGGCGCGCCGGCTGCTCGTGGCCGTCCCCGAGCTCCTCGAACCCACGTTCGCGCGCACCGTCGTGTTCATGGTCGAGCACAACGCCGACGGCGCGCTCGGGATCGTGCTCAACCGTCCGAGCGACGCGCCACCCGACGAGTTGCGCGAGGAGTGGCGCAGCTTCGTGCACGAGCCCGCGGTCGTGTTCATCGGTGGGCCGGTGCAGCTGAACGAGGCGACCATCGCGCTCGGGCGCGTCGCGCGCGTCGAGCCGTCGGACGCGTGGCAACCATTGCTCGGTCGCGTCGGGAGCGTCGACCTCGCGGAGCCGCGCGAAGCGCATCCGCACCTCGAAGCCCTGCGAGTGTTCTCGGGGTACGCGGGTTGGGCGCCCGGTCAACTCGACGACGAGCTCGCCCACGGTGGCTGGCACGTGTTCGACGCGGATCCGGGAGATCTGCTCACCGCTTCGCCGTCGACCTTGTGGCGCGACGTGATGCGCCGCCAGGGTGGAGCGTTCGCGATGGCAGCCAACCGACCGACCGACTCCACCGTCAACTGAATC
>JBEVLJ010000314.1:0-2915 GCA_040509195.1 Acidimicrobiia bacterium | reverse complement strand
GCATCGACTCAGGGTTTCGTGACCCGTCGGGCAACTCGATCCGCCTGACCCAAGTCGAGATGTGACGCCGGGGCGTTCGCCCCTCGTGCGCAGCCACTTGTCAGCGTCCGGACCAAGGAACAGGATGGTCTGGGAAGGCACCTCTGATTCGCGGCAGGACCGAGCCCACAGGGGGCGAGCATCATGGCTGGAGTCGTGCGGAAGAGCTTCGGGACGCCCGACGAGCATCGGACACCGGACAAGACCGAAGTCGACGTCGTCGACCTGGGTTCGGTCAAGGCAGCGCGGATGACGCTGCAACCGGGCTGGCGGTGGTCGGAGTGCATCAAGCCGATCGTCGGCACCGAGAGCTGTCAGCACCACCACGAGGGCACCGTCGTGTCGGGTCGGATGCACGTGGAGCACGACGACGGCACCACGCTCGAGATCGGCGCTGGTGACGCCTACGTGATCGAGCCCGGCCACGACGCGTGGACCGTCGGCGACGACGTGTTCGTGGGCTTCGAGTTCGACAGCAAGGCTGCGGAGTCGTTCGCCCGCAGCTGATCAGGCGTCAGTCGGACTCGCCCGCCTTGCGCTCGCGGCGGTCCGCCATGCGCTTCGCCACCACACCGACGCGCTCGATGTGGTGCAGCACGCGGTCGCGCGCTTCTTCGGCTTCGGGTGTGAGGCCGGTGAGCTGGTCGAGTCGCCAGTGCTTCACGACGACGGGCACGAGGATGTTGTCGTGGTGCGACGCGAAGTCGTACACGCCGACCTCAGCGATCAAGCGCGCGTGCTCCTTGAAGTTGGGCACACCAGCGCCGGGCATCTCGAAGAAGCGGACCTGCGTGTCGACCGCGAGCACGATCGTGGACGGATCGGCTTCGAGCCCCGCGGTGACGAGGTCGCGGTAGAAGAGGTGATGCAGGTTCTCGTCGGCCGCGACGCGGGTCATGATCGCGTCGCCCACCGGATCGTCGAGCAACTTGCCGGTGTTGCGATGCGAGATGCGCGTCGCCAGTTCCTGCAGTGCGACGTACACGATGCCTTCGGCGATCGTGGGCGGGTTCGGCACGAGGCCGCTCGACACTTGCGCCATGCGCGCCCGTTCGAGCTGATGCAGGTCGATCGATCGTGAGCAGGTGAGGTAGTCGCGGATGACGATCGAGTGACGCCCCTCTTCCGCGGTCCAGCGTCGGTTCCACTCGCCCCAGACGCCCGCACTGCCGAAGTGCGACACGATCGTCTGGTAGTAGTGCGGAAGGTTGTCCTCGGTGAGGAGGTTGAGCAGCAGCGCGCTCTGGACACCAGGCGGCAACGTGGCGGTGTCTTCGTCGAACTCCTCGCCGACCACGAAGTCGCGACCGCGACTCCACGGCACGAACTCGTGAGGGAACCACTCCTTCGCGGTACCGAGATGGCGCTCGAGCAGGCGCTCCGCAGCGGGCGCGAGAGCTTCGAGCAAATCGGCGTCGTTCATCGCTCGTCACGGTAGTCCCCGTGCCGAAGCAAACCTCGCTCAGCCTCGAGGGTTCTCCCTCGGCGACGATGCGACGCCTTCGTAGCGAAGAGCCCAATGGGCGGAAGAGCCCGATGGCGGTCCCGCCCATCTAGGGTCGCGGCCATGCAGGTGCATCTCGTCGACGGAACGTACGAGCTCTTCCGCCACCACTTCGGAGTGCCGGCGCACGCCGACGCCGATGGAATCGAGGTCGCCGCGGTGCGTGGCGTGCTGGGCAGCGTGATGATGATGCTCGAGCAGGGCGCGACCCACGTGGGCGTCGCCACCGATCACGTGGTGGAGTCGTTCCGCAACGACCTGTATCCCGGTTACAAGACGAGCGCCGGCATGCCGCCGGAGTTGCTCGGGCAGTTCCCGTTGCTCGAGGACGGGCTCGAGGCGCTCGGCGTGACCGTGTGGGCGATGGTCGAATTCGAAGCCGACGACGCCTTGGCGAGCGCTGCCGCGGTCGCGCACGACGACGATCGCGTCGAGCTCGCCCTGATCTGCACACCCGACAAGGACCTCGGTCAGTGCGTGGTGGATCCCGTGGTCGCGCAGCTGGACCGGCGGAAAGACGTCGTCATCGACGAGGCCGGCGTGCGTGAACGCTTCGGCGTCGGTCCGCAGTCGATCACGAGCTACCTCGCACTCGTCGGTGACAGCGCCGATGGGTTCCCGGGCCTCCCTGGTTGGGGTGCCAAGTCGGCGGCCACGGTGCTCGCGCACTACGAACACGTCGACGCGATTCCCGACGATTCCTCCGACTGGGCGGTGACGGTGCGCGGCGCGGCCAAGTTGGCGTCCACGCTCGCGGCCAACCGGGCCGCGGCAGCGCTGTTCCTCGACCTCGCGACCTTGCGCACCACGTGCGACGTGGGTGCGGTCGACGATTGGGAGTGGACGGGACCGCGTCCCGAGCTCGCCGCGATGACGCAGCGCCTCGGCGCGGCCAACCTCTTGGCCAGGGCCGAGAAGCTCGCCACCGACCGATCATGAGCCGATCGGCCCGGAGATGTCTGGTCAAACGGCCCGAGGTGGGTGGCTGAGGTAGGTGTCACACCCCCCGTTTAGCGTCGTTCGAGTCGGGCGGACTCCGACGAGACGAGGAACGGGTCATGGAAGCGATGCTGATCGTGTTCGGCTTGGTGGTGTTGCCGGCGCTCGTGGCGGCGTTGGTGGTCACGTTGATCGGCCGCCGCGGTCGGCCGGCTACGGCGGAAGATTCAGCGGGGCGCGCAGCCGCGTTGCATGAGGTCATCGACCACCTCGTGCAGGTGAACCGCGAGGTGATGGCGAGCGAGCGTCAACTCGGTGCGACCGATCTCGCGCAGACCAAGGGCCAGATCGACCATGAGCTCGCAGCCATGCGGCACGACGTGCTGCGTCTCGGCGGCTTGATCCAGGAAGTCGAACGCGATCGTCGTCAGAA
>JBEVLJ010000313.1:0-2621 GCA_040509195.1 Acidimicrobiia bacterium | reverse complement strand
ATCGCCGTCTTGTCCGAAACGCTTCCGATCGACGCCGCCACGACCTGGGCGACCACTCCGTCGTCGGGCGCCGTGGTGGTGTTCCTCGGCGTCGTCCGCGATCACTCGGACGGCCGAGCGGGCGTGACCAGGCTCACGTACGAGGCCTACGAATCCGCCGCGACCGTCAAGCTCGCGGAAGTCGCCGATGCGGCGCGCCGCCGCTGGCCCGAGGTGGAGCGCCTCGCGCTGCTCCATCGTACGGGCGACCTCGAGCTCTCGGAGGCTTCGGTTGCGGTCGTCGCGTCATCTCCCCACCGTCCCGAGGCGTTCGCCGCGGCGCAGTTCTGCATCGACACCTTGAAGGAGACGGTCCCGATCTGGAAGCGCGAACACTGGGAGGGTGGCTCCGACTGGGGCCAGCGCGCCCACGACATCAGGTCCGTCGACCACGCGCCCTCCGACGCGCGCAGCTGACGGCGAAGAGGAGCACTCCTGTCCCGCGACCTGGCCATCGATCTCGGCACGGCGAACACGCTCGTGTACGCGCGCGGGCGCGGGATCATCCTGAACGAGCCGACCGTGATCGCGATGAACACGCGCACGCACGAAGTGCTCGCGCTCGGTCAGGAGGCGTGGCAGATGATCGGCCGCACGCCGGGCTACATCGTGGCGGTGCGACCGCTGCGCGGCGGTGCGATCACCGACTTCGAAATCACGCAGCGTCTGATCCGCATGCTCTTCCAGCGCGCGGGGATCTCGCGGCTCCAGCGCGCCCGCGTGTTGATCTGCGTGCCCTCGGCGATCACCCACGTCGAGCAGCGTGCCGTGCTCGAGGCAGCGCGACGGGCGGGCGCGGCGCAGACGTTCCTGATCGAACAGCCGATGGCTGCCGCGATCGGCGCCTCGCTCCCGATCCACGAGCCGCTCGGCAACATGGTCGTCGACATCGGCGGCGGCACGAGCGAGGTCGCGGTGATCTCACTCGGTGGTGTCGTGGCGCTCGAAGCGGTACGGGTCGGTTCGTTCGACATCGACGCGGCGATCCAGAGCTACGTGCGCCGCGAGTACGGCCTCGCCATCGGTGAACGCACCGCCGAAGAGGTGAAGCTCGCGATCGGATCGGTGTTCCCGACCGATGACGAGTACAAGGCGGAAGTGCGCGGCCGCGATCTCATGAGCGGTATGCCGAAGACCGTGGTGCTCAGCCCCGAAGAGATCCGAGAAGCGATCGACGAACCGATCCAGGCGATCCTCGGCGCGGTGAAGTCGGCACTCGCGCGCACACCGCCCGAGCTCGCCCAAGACCTCCTCGCCGAGGGCATCAACCTCGTCGGTGGTGGCGCGATGTTGCGAGGCTTCGATCTGCGGATCGAGAAGGAGACGGCGGTCCGAGCGCAGCTCGTCGACCTCCCGCTCGAGACGGTCGTGCTCGGCGCCGGTCGGTGCCTCGAGTCGTTCGACCGGCTCAAAGACATGTTCATGTGATGACGTGGCGGGCGACGGCGTCGCTGACGCGCGTGCTCGTGTGGGTGCTCGGCGTCACCGCGGCGGCACAGCTCATGTCGATCCCGTTCGACTCCGGGGAAGCGCTCGTGAAGATGCGCCCGGCGTTCCAAGCCGCGTTCGACGGACGCGTCGAGGAGGCGAACCGGCTCTCGTCGCAGTTGAACGACTCGGGCAGCAGCATGGTGTCGTTCACCAACTTCCTCACCGTGGTGATGTTGGTGTTGCTCGTCACGTGGACGTGGCGCACGGCGAAGAACGCGCGCGCGCTCGGGCGAGACGGCGAGCGGATCGCGCCGCTGCTCGGCGTGTTCTCGTGGTTCATCCCGGTCGCGTCGTTCGTGATGCCGTACCTCGCGGTGTCCGACCTGTGGCGCAGCTCCGATCCACTCGCGACGCGTGGGTCGCAGTGGCGGCACCTGCCCGGCGCGGTGGTGGTGCGCGCGTGGTGGGTGTGCTTCGTGGGCGCGCAGGTGGTGAGCGCCTCCGCCGTCGCGCTCGCCGTCGTGGGCAACAACGGAGTCGACGCGACCACCACCTTGCTCACGATCGGTCACACCGTCAGTGCGATCGCGGCCGTGCTCACCATCGCGGTCGTCACCGAGATCACGCGCCGTCAGGCCGCGCAGCACGCGTTGGAGCCGGTGTCAGTGACGCCATCTCACCCCACCTCCGTGCCGTCGCCCGAGATTCCCGGCGACGCCGGGTGGTACTTCGACCCGAGTGGACGTCACGAGCAGCGTTACTGGGACGGGAGCGCGTGGACCGAGCGCGTGCAGTCGGCCGGTGTGCAGTCGTTCGCACCCGTCACCGCGCCCGACTGGTACGAGGACCCGACCGGCCGCTTCCCCTTCCGGTACTGGACCGGCTACTCCTGGACGGAGCACGTGAGCCGCGACGGCGAGCTCTTTGTGGATGAGCTCTGACACCTCGCTGGCAAACCTGAAGCGCGCGAATTCAAGAAGAGAGATCTTCCGCGGCCTGGCGGACTTGCCAGTCCCGGTCGTCGAGGGCGGCGGTGATGGCGGCGTCGACGTCGGGACCGTCGAACGGTGCGAGGGCGAGCACCGCACGTCGACGCACGGCGGGTTTGTCCCGGGTCGCGTGCAGGATCGCGGGGAGGCCGCGTGCGTCGC
>JBEVLJ010000312.1:0-3016 GCA_040509195.1 Acidimicrobiia bacterium | reverse complement strand
GGGATCGTCGGCCGCGGGCCGACCCATCGACACGATCTGCAGACCGTGCTGCGCGAACAACTCGATCGCGTTGGGTGCATCGACATCGACCAACTCGTGGCGACGGTCGATCCCGGCCGCGACGAGGTCGTCGTGCACGCGTGCTTGCTGTGCGGGATCATCGAGTCGTGGCACCGCGATCAGCGCGCGGTCGCGCGCCGCGACGCGTAACGCAGTTGCCGAGTGATGCGACAATCCGATGTGGCGCGGCCGCTCGTCGGCGAACGACATCCGCAAGCAGGCGATCGCCACACCGCCGAGCGCGCTCGCCGCGTCGAGCAACGGGCCGACCTCCATGCCGCTGAAGCCGAGGCGCGTGTTCGTGCCCACGATGCCCGGCCCCATCACCACGACCGCCGCGTCGGCGAGCGCGACGTGGCGCGCGACCGCGAGCGCAGAGAATGCCGACACCGCCTCGTAGTCACCGCCGAACGCGTGACCACACGTGATGGTGGTGTCGATGAGCTCCCGCGCGCGCAGGTCGGCCACGAGGTCCGACAGCGCGAGCGGTAACCCCGCACCGTCGGTCATCACGTAGGCGAGGCGTGCGTCGGGCGCCGCGTGCTTGAACGCGGCCGCCACCGCGGGCAGCTGGCTGTGCAGCGCGGCCACCACCACTGGCATGCCGTCGATGGAGTCGACTTCGGCCAGGGCTTCGAGGTGTTCTTCGGTGCTGCCGACGTCGGCCTGCAAGCTCGTGTATCGCCCCTTGATGATGTGACCGGGGCCCTTCTCGTGCCACGAGTCACGGGCAAGGTTCCAGTGGACGACGTGCCAGCCGCCCGTTCCCAGGCCGAGCTCCACCGCGGTGGTGTTCACGACCACTGGATCCCCCAGCTCGACCGGGCCGGTGAGTTGGACGAGCGCGTATGCGCGCGCCAGGCCGTCGCTCAGCTCGACCTCGACCCGCTGCAGACCGACGCGTTCGTCGATGACCTTCGTCACCGTTCCGGTGCGAAACGAGGGCATCGCGCTACGCCGTGACCGGCGACTGCCACGCGCGGCGCATCACAAGCTGGCGATGAGGCGTTCGACGCGGTCGTCGTGCGATTTGAACGGGTCTTTGCAGAGGACGGTGCGTTGCGCCTGGTCGTTGAGCTTCAGGTGCACCCAGTCGACCGTGTAGTCGCGCTTGCGTTCCTTGGCCCGCTGGATGAACGCCCCGCGCAGGCGCGCACGCGTGGTCTGCGGTGGTGTGGTCTGCGCGAGGTCGATCTCGTCGTCGGTGGTGATGCGTTCGACCGCGCCGCGGCGTTGGAGCAGGTAGTAGAGCGACCGGCTACGCGTGACGTCGTGGTACGCGAGGTCGAGCAGCGCGACGCGCGGGTGCGTGAGCGGGAGGTCGTGCTTCTCCCGATACGCCTCGATCATGTGGTACTTGATCACCCAGTCGATCTCGGTGTCGAGCTTGAGCGGGTCGTTCTCGAGGTGGGTCATCACGTGCTCCCACATCGACAGCGCCTGTTCTTCGAGCGGCGACAAGCCGTGACGCTTCGCGAACTGCAGCGCACGCGACAGGTACTCCGACTGCAGTTCGACGGCAGACAGCTCACGACCGTTGGCGAGGCGTACCTTCCGCCGACAGGTGATGTCGTGGCTGATCTCGCGGATGGCGCGGATCGGGTTCTCGAGCGTGAGGTCGCGCCACGGGCGCGGGTCTTCTTCGAGCATGCGCAGCACGATCGACATCGTTCCGACCTTGAGGAACGTCGTGTACTCGCTCATGTTGGAGTCGCCGACGATGACGTGCAGACGGCGGAAGCGCTCGGCATCTGCGTGCGGTTCGTCGCGCGTGTTGATGATCGGGCGTGAGCGCGTGGTCGCGCTCGACACGCCTTCCCAGATGTGCTCGGCGCGTTGACTCACGCAGTACATCGCGCCCCGCGCCGTCTGCAGCACCTTGCCCGCACCCGCGTACACCTGCCGCGTGACGAGGAACGGGATGAGCACGTCGGTGAACTTGGTGAAGTCGCCTTCGCGCTCCACGAGGTAGTTCTCGTGACAGCCATACGAGTTGCCCGCGCTGTCGGTGTTGTTCTTGAACAGGTAGACCTCGCCGCGAATGCCCTCTTCCCGCAGCCGTTGCTCTGCGCTGCGGACAAGGCCTTCGAGGAGCCGCTCCCCTGCCTTGTCGTGCACCACGAGGTCGGCGATGGAGTCGCACTCCGGCGTGGCGTACTCGGGATGGCTGCCGACGTCGAGGTAGAGGCGTGCGCCATTCTCGAGGAAGACGTTGCTGGACCGGCCCCACGACACGACGCGGCGGAACAGGTAGCGCGCGACTTCGTCGGGGCTCAGCCGGCGTTGGCCGCGCAGTGTGCACGTGACGCCGTACTCGTTCTCGAGTCCGAAGATGCGACGTTCCACCGCGCCAAAGCTACTGCCGCGATCTGTGCACCAAGCGCCAGTTGGGAGCTGCGCTCGTAGGATGGCGGTGATGACCGACCGTCGCTTGACCCGGCTCACCTGGGTCGCCGGTTCGTTTCGCGCCAACGTGCTCGCGGCGCGCCTCGAGTCGGAAGGCATCGATGCCCGCTTGGGTGGGTCGATCGACGGCACCTACGGGGTGACGGTCGGTGATCTCGCTCGGGTCGATGTGTTCGTGCCCGAGGACCAGCTCGACGACGCGCGCTACGTGATGCTCGCCGACGAGGTCGACGCCACCCTCATGGCGCCCACCGAGTGGGGTGACTCGGGACGCGCACCGCGCCGCCGAGTGCGCTGGCCGTGGGGTGTGGCCGCCGCGGTCACACTCACTGCGGTGTTCGGGCCCGTGGTCGCGCTCGCTCGGAGCTGGTGACGCTCAGGTCGCGCTGAGGATCTCGTCGAGCTCCGCGGTGCCGAGACGACGGAAGGCTCGCCGCGCACGATTCCGCACGAGCACCGCCACCTCCAGTTGCTCGCCGGTCAAAGGCTCCGGCTGATCGCTCAACACCGACGCGCCGAGCCGGATCGCCTCGGCCGACGTGATCGACTG
>JBEVLJ010000311.1:0-19882 GCA_040509195.1 Acidimicrobiia bacterium | reverse complement strand
CGCGTGCGACGGATCGACTGCGACACCGCGTGCACCGCGGCGTCGTGGCCGACGATGCGCTTGTGCAGCTCGTCTTCCATGCGCAACAGCTTCGCGGTCTCTTCCTCGGTGAGCTTGTAGACCGGGATGCCCGTCCACAGCGCCAACACCTCGGCGATCGACTCCTCGGTGACCTCGTTGAAGAGGTCGACGCCCTCTGCGCGCCACTCCGTCTCTTTCGTGCCGCGCTGCTCGAGCAATTCCTTCTCACGGTCGCGGAGCTTCGCGGCGCGCTCGAACTGCTGCGCGTCGATCGCCGCTTCCTTCTCCTTGCGCGTGGTCGCGATCTCGTCTTCGAGCTCGCGGTAGTCGGGTGGTGCCTGCATACGACGGATGCGCAGGCGCGAGCCGGCTTCGTCGATGAGGTCGATCGCCTTGTCGGGCAGGTGACGGTCGGAGATGTAGCGGTCGGCGAGGTTCGCCGCCGCGACGAGCGCCTGGTCGGTGATGGTGACGCGGTGGTGCTGCTCGTAGTGGTCGCGCAGGCCCTTGAGGATCTCGATCGTGTGCGCGACCGACGGCTCCTCGACCTTGATCGGCTGGAACCGACGCTCCAGCGCTGCGTCCTTCTCGAGGTGCTTGCGGTACTCGTCGAGCGTGGTGGCACCGATGGTCTGCAGCTCACCGCGTGCGAGCATCGGCTTGAGGATGCTGGCCGCGTCGATCGCACCTTCGGCTGCGCCCGCGCCGACGAGCGTGTGCAGCTCGTCGATGAACAGGATGATGTCGCCGCGCGTGCGGATCTCCTTCAGCACCTTCTTGAGGCGCTCCTCGAAGTCGCCGCGGTAGCGCGAACCGGCGACGAGCGCGCCGAGGTCGAGCGTGTAGAGCTGCTTGCCCTGGATCGTCTCGGGCACTTCGCCGGACACGATGTCGGCGGCGAGACCTTCGACGATGGCCGTCTTGCCGACGCCGGGCTCGCCGATCAACACCGGGTTGTTCTTCGTGCGGCGCGACAGCACTTGCATCACGCGCTCGATCTCCTTCTCGCGCCCGATCACCGGGTCGAGCTTCTTGTCGCGCGCGAGCTGGGTGAGGTTGCGACCGAACTGGTCGAGCACGAGCGAGCTCGACGGCTGCTCGGCGCTGCCGCTGCCGCCGCCTTGCGGCGCGCCTTCCTTGGCGCCCGCGTACCCCGAGAGGAGCTGGATGACCTGCTGACGGACGCGCGACAGGTCGGCGCCCAGCTTCTGGAGCACCTGCGCGGCGACGCCTTCACCCTCGCGGATCAACCCGAGCAGGATGTGCTCGGTGCCGATGTAGTTGTGACCGAGTTGCAGTGCCTCACGCAGCGACAGCTCGAGCACCTTCTTGGCGCGCGGCGTGAACGGGATGTGGCCCGACGGCGCCTGGCCGCCGTGACCGATGATCTCCTCGACCTGGGCGCGCACGGCCTCGAGCGAGATGCCGAGCGACTCGAGCGCCTTCGCGGCGACGCCCTCGCCCTCGTGGATCAGCCCGAGCAGGATGTGCTCGGTGCCGATGTAGTTGTGGTTGAGCAGGCGCGCTTCTTCTTGCGCCAGGACGACCACTCGGCGGGCTCGATCGGTGAAGCGTTCGAACACGGTATGGATCCGCCTCTCATCAGTTGGGACGGTCGCCCGTTCGAACTGTCCCGATACGGGCGGCCTCGTTGCAGTGTAATCGGCGCCAGGGGGACCCCCGGAGGCCGATGATGTCGTGTTCGTGACTTCAGCGTCTCCGGCTTGGAGTTTGTTCCCGCCGCTGCGTACCGTTGCCGCATGTCGGGGCCGAAAGCAGAGTCGGACACATCGGCGAATCCGCCTGCCGCCGTCGATCTCGGGCCACTGGCGTCCGATCTCGCGCGTGTGGAGACCGCGCTCCGTGACTCCGTGAAGTCGTCCGATGCCTTCCTCGGCGACGTGGCGGCGCACCTCATCGGCGCCGGCGGGAAGCGCATCCGACCCACGTTGGCGCTCGCCGCGGCGTACGCCGCGGGGTGGAGCGGCTCTGAACCCGCGCCGGCGTCGGACGACGCGATCACCGGCGCGGTGGCCGTCGAGCTGGTGCACCTCGGGTCGCTCTACCACGACGACGTGATCGACGAGGCGGAGACCCGCCGTGGTGTGCCGAGTGTGAACGCGCGCTGGAACAACATCGTGGCGATCCTCGCGGGCGACTTCCTGCTCGCCCGCGCGTCGTCGCTTGCGGCATCGCTCGGCGCCGACGTCGCGGCACTGCTCGCGGCCACGATCGGTGAGCTGTGCCGCGGGCAGGTGCTCGAGCTCCAGCACCTGTTCGACGTCGAGCGCAGCGAAGAGGGCTACGAGAGCACCATCGAGGGCAAGACGGCGGCGCTATTCGCCACGTCGTGCCGCATCGGCGGCATGGTGTCGAACGTCGACGACGCCACGCTCGACGCGCTCACCCGCTTCGGCATGCACCTCGGCATGTGCTTCCAGGTCGTCGACGACATCCTCGACCTCACCTCCAGCGACGAGGCACTCGGCAAGCACGCCGGGCAGGACCTGCTCGAAGGCGTGTACACGCTGCCCGTGATCTACGCCTTGCGCGACGACGCGACGCTGCGCGAACGGCTCGGCCGTCCGCTCGACGCGGATGAAGTGGCCGAGGCCACGCGTCTCGCCACCGCGAACGGCGCGGTCGACGCCGCGCTCGCCATCGCTCGCGACCACGCGACCAAGGCGATCGACGCGCTCGAAGGCGCCGACGCCCTCGACCCACGCGTGTGCAACGCCCTCACCTCCCTCGTCGAGAACCAGGTCACTCGCAGCACCTGATTTCTGCGCGCGCTCACTGTTTGGAGAGCCGGTGTGCAGCGGTTCGGACACGTTCGCTTCCGGCACTCCTACGCTCCTTCGTCGCTTCGGAAGCGACACCGTCGACACGGGCGACGAGCGGCGATAGCGTTTCGCCGAACGATTCGTCGAACGATGAGGTGGCAGGCGCGATGGGACTCTTCGACAAGGTCAAGGGTGCACAGAACCAGGCGGCGGAGGCGATGGCCAACGCCGCGGCGATGCAACAGGCCGCGGGGGCCGGTGCACCCGCCGGCATGGATGCCGCGATGGCGGGCATGGGCGGCCAAGACATGGCGAAGATGGCCGCGTACTCGCAGAAGGTGAACACGATCGGCCAGGTGGGCGTGGAAGCCCCCGGCGTGATCACCGCCATCCGCGTCGCTGGCACCCCCGACGTGAGCGGCGCCACGTGGCACGAGTTCGACGTCTCGATCCGCCCCGAGGGCGGCGACCTCTACGACACGATGATCGAACAGAGCATGCTGCCGTTCCAGATGGAGGGGCTGTCGGAGGGTCAGGCGGTCGTGGTCAAGTACGACCCGAGCCAGCCCACCCAGGCCATCCTCCAGAGCTGGTAAGCGCGATGGGCCTCTTCAAGGACGCGAAGGACGCGGTCGTCGGCGCGAAGCAGCTCGGCGATCACCACGGCGGGATGCCGTCGATCGGCGGTGCGTTCAAAGACATCAAGGCGCTGTCCGACGACCGCGGCCAGGGCGAGATCCTGAAGGACGGGATCCCGGCCAAGGCCAAGGCGCTCGGGTTCGCGATGCCGCACCCCACCGAGAAGTTCACGATGCAGATCGAGCTCGAGGTCACGCCGCCAGAAGGCGCGCCGTACCGCGTGAGCTACCTCTATCCGACCGCGCGTCAGAAGACGACGCTCTCGGTCGGCATGGAGGTGCCGATCAAGATCTCGAAGGACGATCCGCAGCAGATCGCCGTGCAGTGGGACGCGCTGGTCGGTGCGAACGCAGCGGCGGGCGGCGACATCAACGCGGCCATGCAGGGGCTGCAGAACACGTATGCCGGCACCGCCGACGCCGCTGGGCGCGCCGCGATGGCCGCACCGCCGTCGCCGTTCACGCCGGGCGCGGTGTTCGATCCGTCGGCGATGGCACCGGCGGCTGCGGCTGCCGCACCTGCACCTGCGCCCGCCGCGGCGGATCCTGCGGAGCGACTCAAGAAAGCGCAGCAGCTCTTCAACGGCGGGCTCATCACCGCCGAGGAGTTCGAGGCCAAGAAGGCCGAGATCCTCGGCGACGTCTGATCCAACCGACGCACGATGGCTGACGAGGTGAAGATCGCGTTCGGGTTGCCGGGTACGCCCGACGACAACCTGAAGTCATGGCGTGCGGATCCGCCCAAGTTCCTGCACGACTACGAGCTGAAGGACGAGTCGTACAACGGGCTCGTGTACGAGGCGCAGGTGATGGGCGTCGGCATGCGCATGCTCACGTGGGGCATGGCAAAGACGCTCTACCGGCTGATGATCACGTTCCAAGCCGACGACACCGCCGGCACGCGCGTGATGCTCAACGGCCAAGCGAAGGAAGACGTCCGCGACCAGATGGGCGCCTACCTCCGCGAACACACGCAGGCTCTCTAACTCCACGAAATTGCGCTGAGATCCCGCGGAGAGCGCGCGCTGGGAACGCAATTTCGGAGAAGATCAGCTGTTTCTCTCATAGACGATGCGCAGGCCTTGCAGGGTGAGCCAGGGCTCGTAGTGCTGGATCGTGCGGGAGTGCGGCATGATCAGCTCGGCGAGGCCGCCGGTGGCGACGACCGTCGACGCACCGAGCTCGGTTTGGAAGCGATCGACCAGCGCGTCGACTTGACCGCTGAAGCCGTACACCGCGCCCGACTGGATCGCTTCGATCGTCGACTTGCCGATCACGTTCTTCGGGGCGACGAGCTCGACGCGCCGCAGCGCCGCGGCGCGTGAGAACAATGCGTCGAGTGAGATCTCGATGCCGGGGAAGATCGCACCCCCGAGGTACTCGCCCTTGCCGCTGATCGCATCGACGGTGTTGGCGGTGCCGAAGTCGACGACGATCGACGGACCGCCGTACTGGTCGTACGCACCGATCGCGTTCGCGATCCGGTCGGCGCCCACGTTCTTCGGCTCGTCGTAGAGGATCGGCATTCCGGTGCGCACACCGGCCTCGAGCACCAACGCAGGGAAGCCGAAGTAGCGCTCGCTCATCTCGCGCAACGCCGCGGTGACGCGCGGCACGCCCGACGCGATCGCGAGCCCCGTGACCTGCGCGTCGAACGAGAAACCGTGGAAGCCGAGGAACTGCTGGAACATCAACGCCATCTCATCGGACGTGCGTTCCGCGACGGAGGCGATGCGCCAGTGGTCGACGAGCTCGCGCCCGTCGAACAGACCGATCACGGTCTGGGTGTTGCCGCAGTCGATGGTGAGCAGCACGACGTCCCCCTCAGCTCGCGACGAAGCCAGGCACAAAGTCGAAGGCGAGGTCGAGCGCGGGCGCCGACTGTGTGATCACGCTCGTCGACACGAGGTCGGCGCCGGCGTCGGCGTAGCTCCGCACGTTCTCGACCGTGATGCCACCCGACACCTCGATGATGACGCGTCCCTCGATGAGCGCGACGCACGCGCGCACTTGGTCGGGCGTCATGTTGTCGAGCAACACCATCGTGGCGCCCGCAGTGACCGCTTCTTCGACCTGCTCGATGCGATCGCACTCCACCTCGACGGCGCGACCGGGCCAGCGGGCGAGCGAGCGCTGCACCGCTTCGGTGACGCCGATGCCGATGAGGTGGTTGTCCTTGATCAGCACGAATTCGGAGAGCGAGCCGCGATGGTTGACGCCGCCACCCGCGCGCACCGCGGCCTTCTCGAGCGCACGAAGCCCCGGGAGGGTCTTCCGCGTGTCCCACACGCGCGTGCGGTTGCCTGCCGCGACGACGAAGGCACGCGTGGCGGTGGCGACGCCGGACAGGTGGCACAGGAAGTTGAGCGCCGTGCGTTCGCCGGTGAGCACCGATCGCATCGGGCCCTCGACGCGTCCGACCTTCGCGCCCGCGCTCAGCGCCGCACCGTCGTCGAGCACCCACTCGACCGAGACTGCGTCGTCGAGCTGCGCGAACACCTCGGTGGCACACGCGGTTCCGGCGAGCACGCCGGGTGCGCGCGACACCACGTCTGCCGTCGCGCGTGTGTCGACCGGCACCAATGCGGCCGTGATGTCACCGAGCGGACCGAGGTCCTCCGCGAGCGCGCGACGGACCGCGTCGCGGGTGACGGCCACGGGCGCATCGAAGTCGCGCGCCGCGATCGTCATGACTGCGTCGGTCCGGCGAGGGCCGCGGCACGTTCCGACGCTTCGGCGAGCGGCAGGAAGTGCGGCTCGATTCCGCCGTCGAACACGAAGCGACCGAGGTACGCCGCCGACGTGTCGGCGTGGTCGATGCGCGTGTGCGTGCCGCGCGACTCGCAGCGAAGCGCCGCAGCGTGCACGAGCGCCTGACTCACCGCGAGCAGATTGGCCTCTCCCACACTGGTGGGCAACATCGCGGCGAGCGCGATCGCCGCGCGGTCGAGGCTTGCCGCATCGCGCAACACACCCGCGTCACGCGTCATCACCCGCTGGAGCTCGTCGCGAATCGGGATGCCGGTGCCGAAGTCGCAGTCGGGCGTGTTCACCTCCGCCGTCGTTGCGAGCCCGCGCAGCGCACCGGTCTGTTCGGGTTCGCGCTTCCCCAAGAGGATCGCGTCGACGGCGCGTGCGGCGAACACCAAGCCTTCGAGCAACGAGTTCGACGCGAGACGGTTGGCGCCGTGCACCCCAGAGCACGCGGCTTCGCCACACGCCCACAACCCAGGCAACGTGCTGGCGCCGTCGAGGTCGGTGACCACGCCACCAGACAGGTAGTGCGCGGCGGGCGCGACCGGCAGCCACTCGCGCGTGGGGTCGAGCCCGACCGTCGCACAGGCCCGGAAGATCGTGGGGAAGCGGTCGGCGAAGTCGGGGATCACCGTGGCGTCGAGCCACAGGTGGTCGAGACCGCGCTCGTTGAGCCGACGGCTGATCGCCCGTGCAACCACGTCGCGCGGCGCGAGGTCGGCGAGCGGGTGCTCGTCGGCCATGAACGCCACACCGTGCTCGTCGCGCAGAATCGCACCTTCGCCGCGCAACGCTTCGGACAACAGCGGTCGCGGCATCGAGGGGTGGTGCAACGCGGTCGGGTGGAACTGCATGAACTCGAGGTCGGCCACCGCGACGCCCGCGCGCAACGCCATCGCGATGCCGTCGCCGGTGGAGAGCGCGGGGTTGGTGGTGACGGCGAAGCACTGGCCCGCACCGCCGGTGGCGACCAGCGTGTGCGTGGAGCGGAAGGTGCGCGTGTCGCCGTTCTCGTCGATCACCCTCACACCGACGCAACGACCAGCCTCGACCAACAGGTCGGTGACGAGACACTGCTCGTGCACGTCGGCGCCGGACGCGAGCACCGCCTCGACGAGCGCTCGCTCGATCTCAGCGCCGGTGGCGTCACCGCCGGCGTGCACGACGCGTGCGACCGAGTGACCGCCTTCGCGTCCGAGCGCGAGGGCACCGTCGACCTCGTCGAAGTGCGCGCCCAACGACATGAGTTCCCGCACCCGCTCCGGGCCTTCGTCGGTGAGCACCGCGACGGCATCGGCGTCGCAGAGCTCCACACCCGCAGTGAGGGTGTCGGCACCGTGCAGCGCCGGGCTGTCGTCGTCGTCGAAGAGCGCGGCGGCCACGCCACCTTGCGCATACCGCGTGGCCGACCAGGTGAGTGCGCCCTTCGTGAGCACCGTCACGTCGAGACCGGCGTGGCGTGCGCGCACCGCCGCGGAGAGACCGGCAACACCGCTGCCGAGGACGAGGAGATCAGTCATGAACGGAGCAGTCTGCCCGCCGCGAGGTGGGGAACTACTGCGCCGAGTCGGCAACGTCGGCGACGGCCGCGACCGAGTGCACCGACGGACGGTTGTGCTCGTCGACGTGCACCACGATCGGCTCGTACTGCGCGAGCTCGGCTTCGTCGTAGTGCGCGTAGCTGATCACGATGATCTTGTCGCCGTGGTGTACGAGGCGAGCGGCTGCACCGTTGAGGATCATGTCGCCGGGGCCGCCGCGGATCACGTAGGTCTCGAAGCGGGCGCCGTTGTCGATGTCGACCACGTGCACCTGCTCGTGTTCCATGAGGTCGGCCAGCTCCATGAGCCGCGGATCGATCGTGATCGAACCCATGTAGTTGAGATCGGCACCGGTGACGGTGGCGCGATGGATCTTCGACTTCATCATGATTCGATTCATGAGGTCTCCTGGTCTGCAGTGTTCACCGTGACGCCGAGGTCGATCGTCGACGTGGCGGTCGAGCCTGAGGAAGGTGAGAACGTGAGGTTGTCGATGAGGCGAGTGGTGCCGACGAACGCCGCCACCGCGATCAAGGTGTCGTGCTCGACCGCGGCGATCGGCTCGAGCGTGGCCGCGTCGACCACTTCCACGTAGTCGACGCGCGCGCCCCGCTCGGTGGCGAGCTCGGCGATGACGAGCGCCCGCACCGCATGTGCGTCGCGCTCGCCGTGCGCGAGCGCGTCGGCCGCGACGCCGAGAGCACGTGACAACACGAGTGCGGTGCGACGCTCGTCGGACGACAGATATGCGTTGCGACTCGACATCGCGAGTCCGTCGGGCTCACGCACGAGCGGAGAGCCGACCACGTCGACCGGCAGGTCGAGATCGGTGGTCATGCGACGGATCACCGCGAGCTGCTGCGCGTCCTTCCGACCGAAGTACGCGCGGCAGGGTCCGATGATCGAGAACAGCTTCGCGACCACGGTGGTGACGCCGTCGAAGTGACCGGGGCGACTCGCGCCGCAGAGCCCGGCGGTGAGGCCGTCGACGTGCACCGTGGTGCGCGCGCCGGCCGGGTACATCTCGGCGACCGTCGGCATGAACAACACGTCGACGCCTTCGGACTCGGCCGCAATCGAGTCGCCCTCGAGGTCGCGCGGGTAGGCGTCGAGGTCTTCGTTGGCGCCGAACTGCGTGGGGTTCACGAAGAGGCTGACCACGACGAAGTCGTTGTCGGCACGCGCCGCGCGCATCAACGAGCGGTGACCTTCGTGGAAGTAGCCCATCGTGGGCACGAAACCGACGCGTGCACCACGGCGGCGAGCGGCGTCGCACGACGCGCGCACCTCGGCGATCGTGGTGACGGTGATCACCGGGACTCCTCGTGGAGGAGCGCGGCCATCGCCGTGTCGTCGCGACCCGACAGCTGCAACGCGCGTCCGGCAAGCGCGCGATACGCGTGCCGCTCGTCGACGGGGAGCTCGTCGAGATGACGACGCACGGTCTCGACATCGCCGCGCATGACCGGCCCGGTGAGCGCAGCGTCGGCGCCGAGCGCGGCGACGTTGTCGACCGTCGCGCGCACGAGGGGCAGGAGTGCCTCGCGCGGAAGGCCCGCGCGGGCCGCCAGTTCCTCGGCCTGCGCGAGCAGCGCGACCAAGTGGTTGCTCGCCACCGTGGCCGCCGCGTGATAGGCCACGCGGTGTTGCGGGTCGATGCGCACGGGGCGCATGCCGATCGACACCGCGAGGCGCTCGACCTCGTCGTCGCCGTCGACCGCACACCAGGAACCGGCGAGTCGTTCGGCGCCGAGCTCGGCGGTGGGAAGAGATTGCAGCGGGTGAAGCGATCCGATGCGCACGTCGGGCCGCGCGACCCGCAGCTTGTCGAGCTCGTCGAGCGTGCAGGCACCGGAGAGATGCACGATGAGTGCATCGGGCTCCAGGCTCGGGGCCAGCGCCGCGGCCGCGTCGGCGATTGCGGCATCGGGCGTGGCGACGATCACGAGCTCGGCCCCTCGACCCACGTCGGCAACCGATCGAGCCTCGGCGTCGAACCGACCGGCGATGGCGCGCACCTGAGGCGAGTCGGTGTCTCGACCCGCGACCGCGACCACGCTCCATCCGCGCGCGACGAGCGCGGCAGCGACCGACGTACCGGCGCGTCCCGGACCCAGGAGGGCGAACCCTCGCAGTACGTGTTCGTACAACCTGACCTCTTCGTTCCAGCCCCGTGTGGGGGTGCCGGACTACTCGGGCACCGTCAACACTAGCCCTGGTCGACGCTCACATGTCTGGTCGGCCGGGATGAACGCCGCCCAGTCGGGATCGAGGTCGGCGAGCGGTGCGACCACGAAGGCCCGCTCCGTCATGCGGGGGTGCGGCACCTCGAGATCCGGCTCGTGGATCTCAACGTTGCCGACCAGCAGCACGTCGACGTCGAGGGTGCGGGGGCCCCACCGCTCCCGCTTCACCCGATGGGCCGCTGCCTCCAGCGCCTGGCCGAGCGCCATCAGCTGGCGAGGCGTGAGCTCGGTGTCGATGGCCACCACCGCGTTCAGGAAGTCGTCCTGTTCCGGGCCTCCGACGGGCGCCGTCTCGTACACCGGCGACACCGCGACCACCCGCACGCCGTCGGCGGTGGCGATCCCGTCGACCGCGCCCTGCAGATTGGCGAGCCGGTCGCCGAGGTTCGACCCGATTCCGAGGTACGCCCGAGTCATGTTCGCGCTGGCCCCACGACTCGGGGGCTATTGCTCGATGCGGACCGCGACGTGATCGACCATCGCGCGCACCGGCGGGTGCAGCTTGCGCACGGTGACCACCACCGACGTGACGCGCTCGTCGACCTTGCACACCTCGGCGATGCGGCTGGCCAGGCGCTCCAACAGCTGGTATCGCTCCGAGCGCACCACACGACTGATCGCTTCCGCGACCGCGGAGTAGTCGACGGTGTCATCGAGCGCGTCGGTCTCACCCGCCTTCACGAGGTCGACGGTGAGCGCGACATCCACCTCGAACGGCTGCGGACGCGTCTGCTCTTCCGGCAGCACACCGTGCACGCCGAGCTCGCGCAGTCCGTCGATCAGGATCGTGCCCATGCGCGTCAGCCTCGTCCGCGGTCGCTGCTCGGAACCTGCACCATCTTCTCTTCCACCGTGACCGCGACGATCTCGCGCGCCGTGGCGCCGAGCTGACGGCCGGTGATCTTCTCGATCACGACGACTGCGTGCGGGCCTTCGGCGACGAGTCCCGTGTACAGGAGGTACCCGGCGAGCACGCCGAGCAGGCGATCACCGAACTCCTCGTGGTGGATGAGCACCTTCTCGTTCGGGTCCTGCAACCAGCCGGCGAGCGTGGAGTACAGCACGGGCAGCGAATCGGGCCATTCGTCGTGACGGCCGACCGGGGTGTGCGCGTGAGGAAGGCCGGCCTCTTCGTACGCGTGCAGGTTGTGCGGGGAGTCGAGCACCGAGAGCAGGTGTGTGAAGCCCTGGCCGATGAGCCAGATCAGCTCTTCCTGGCGGCGCACCTTGCGGTGGTTGCGGGCGAAACCACCGGGACGCTCCGACGCGGCGAGGCGATCGCGGATCACCCAGCAGAACGCACGGGGCTCGAGTCCTTGCGCCCACCTGCCCTTCACGACTGGCCCTTCACGCCACGGCCTCGGCGTCGAGCGCCTCGATCGCCCGCAGCAGCCCAACGGCGTGCACGGCGGGACCGACCTCGTGCACGCGCAGCAGCGACGCGCCGTGGTCAGCGGCCCACATGACAGCCGCAAGGGTGGCGTCGTCGCGTGCCGCTGGTGGGAACGCGGCGGCGTCGACGTGACGAGCCTGGGCGAGCACGGCTCCGAGGAACGCCTTGCGGGACGCGCCGACCATCACCGGCGCGTCGACGCGCGCAACGAGCTCCTCGAGCCGGGCGAGGATCTCGAGGTTGTGCGCACCGGTCTTCGCGAACCCGATGCCCGGATCGACCGCGATCGCGTCGAGCGACACCCCACGCGCGACGAGTGCGCCGACGCGCTCGGCGAGGAAGTTGCCCACCTCGACCACGACGTCGTCGTAGTGAGTGTCTTCCTGCATGGTGCGGGGTTCGCCCCGCATGTGCATCGCCACGAAGCCGGCACCCGCGTCGGCGACCACGCTGACCATCGACGGATCGCCGAGCCCGGCCGTGACGTCGTTCACGATCATTGCACCCGCGGCGATCGCAGCCTCGGCGACGCCGGCCTTGCTCGTGTCGACGCTCACGGGCACACCCGCGTCGTGGGCGAGCGCGGTGACGACCGGAAGGATCCGCCGCAACTCGGTGTCGAGCGCCACCGGTTCGGCACCGGGGCGGGTCGACTCGCCACCCACGTCGAGGACCTCGGCACCCGCGGCAACCAGCGCGAGGCCGTGGGCGATCGCGGCGTCGGCGTCGAGGTGCTGCCCGCCGTCGGAGAAGGAATCGGGCGTGACGTTCACGATCCCGACGACTGCAGGGCCACGGGCCCGCCGGCCAACCGATCCATCCGTCAGTTCAGAAGGACGGTCACACACCGTCGACCACGAGAACATCGGCCCGCAGCGTACCGGAGCCGTCGCAACCCCGTTCTGGCGTCAGAAACCCGTCCACGGCACGGGGTTTTGACGCCGGTTCGGGCTGTCGGGCTTGCTGACGGGCTGGTCAGAGCCGGTTGCCGGGGTGCGTGATGAGACTCATCGCCTCCGCCCGGGTGGCGGCACTGGTCTTGAACTGGCCGCGGACCGCGGACGTGATCGTGAGCGACCCCGGCTTCTTCACGCCGCGCATCGACATGCAGAAGTGCTCCGCCTCGATCATGACCAGCACGCCGGTGGGACGCAGCTCCTCGACCAGCGCGTCGGCGATCTGCGTGGTGAGTCGCTCCTGCACCTGCGGACGCGCCGCGAACCCGTCGACCAGACGCGCGATCTTCGACAGGCCGGCAATCCGGCCGTCGTCACCAGGGATGTAGGCCACGTGCGCCTTGCCCGCGAACGGCACGAGGTGGTGCTCGCAGACCGAGTGCACGGCGATGTCGCGCACCATCACCATCTCGTCGTGCTCGGCTTCGAACGTGACGGCGAGGTGACGGGTCGCGTCGTCCTGCAGCCCGACGAAGATCTCGTCGATGTACATGTTCGCGATGCGCGCGGGCGTGCGCAGCAAGCCGTCGCGATCGGGGTCTTCGCCGATGGCGTCGAGGATCTCCCGCACCGCGGCTTCGATGCGAGCCTTGGCCGTCGCGCGTTCTTCGCCGGTCAGTGGGCGTGGTGTCGCATCGGTCACCGAATCCTCCAGGGAGTCGCGATCAGCCTTCGGAACCCGTGTACTCGGCGATGAAGCCCAAGTTGCGGTAGCGCTCGTCAACGTCGAGGCCATATCCGAGCACGAACACCGGTGGGATGCGGAACCCGACGTACTTCAAGTCGAGCTCGACGCGCTGCAGCCCGTCCTTGACGAGCAGCGCACACACCTCGAGCGATGCCGGTTGACGGGCCGCGAGGTTCTTGCGGAGATAGGCGAGCGTGAGCCCGCTGTCGACGATGTCTTCGACGATCAGCACATGGCGGTCGGTGAGGTCGAGATCGAGGTCTTTGATGATCCGCACCACACCGCTCGAACGGGTGGCGGACCCGTACGACGACACCGCCATGAAGTCGAACTCCACGGGCAGGTCGATCGCACGGGACAGGTCGCTCATGAACACGAACGCGCCCTTCAGCACCCCGACGAGCAGCGGTGGACGGCCCTCGTAGTCGGCGGTGATCTGCTCGCCGAGCGCGGCGATGCGAGCCCGCAGCTCGTCAGCCCCGACAACGACGCGTCCGATGTCGGAGGAGTGCGCCACCCGGTGAACCTAGCGTGCCTCGGCGAACAGCCGACCACCCGAGCGACGAACGCATCGCCCGCCGGCGAGCTCAGTGGCCCGCGCGCGGCCACGCGCGACGTCGAGCACTCGCTGCACTTCGGCGTGCGACGGCGGGGGTGCGCCCAGCCACTGGCGCACCGCACGCCGCGCCAGCACCGGGTCCATCCCACACAGTGACGCGACGTCGGTGCCGTGTTCGGCGGGCCATGCGGCCGCCGCGACCCGATCGAGGAACTGCGACTCCTCGCGGAGCACGTCGGATTGACGGGCGAGCACGGGCACCAGGTCGCGCGCCGCCACCGATGAGAGCAACGGGAGCACGTCGCGACGGATCACGACCCGACGGAACGCAGGATCGTCGTTCATCGGATCGAGCGCCACGTCGAACTCGAGCGCGGCGCAGATCGCGTGTGTGTCGGCGCGGCGCAGCCCGAGCAGAGGACGAACGAACGTGTCTCGGCGCGACGCCATCCCACCGAGCCCCGCCGACCCCGAGCCGCGCAACAAGTTGAGCAACACCGTCTCCGCTTGGTCATCCTGCGTGTGACCCAGCATGACGACCGACGCACCGACGTAGCACCGGGCACGTTCGAGCGCATCGTGACGCGCCGTGCGCGCACGCGCTTCGAGGTTGCCGCCCGACGCCACGTCGACGCGAACGACTTCGGTGTCGGCACCCAGCGCCGCCGCGATCGCGCGCACTCGCGTTGCGTCGTCGCCCGACGCTGGTCGCAAACCGTGGTCGACGTACACCGCGACGGGCGCGAGCCCCGCGTCGGCCGCGAGCGCGAGCAGCGCGGCCGAATCGGCGCCGCCTGAACACCCCACCACGACCGGCGCCGCGACGCCATCGATGGCGAAGCGTCGGTCGTCACGCCACGGCCTGAGCACGTTCGCGACGTGCTCGGTGACGCTCAATGGGCACTCACGCGCCGACGCGCACCAACCACGCGTCGGGGGTGCTGAGCTCGTCGACGGTCGGGAGCCACTCCGGACCACGCCAGGCCGCGTCGATGGCACGCGGACCGGCCTCACGTTCGACCGCTGCCACGAACGCTTCGCCGATCTCGTACTGCCGCATCTTCGACTCGAGGCCAACGAGCTTGTGCATCATCGAGATCATGCCCGTGCTCTGCCGCCGCGACTGCAAAACCCGCGCCATGCGCGCCTGCCCCGACACGTGATCGCGCCCGAGACGATTCATCACGTTGTTGCCGTGCCCTTCGAGCAACGACATCAGTGCCTGCACTCCGTTCAACGCGGCGCGCTGCTCCTCAGTGGCCAGCAGCGCGACGAGCCCGCCTTCGTCGAGCGGGTTGCGACCGGCACGCAGCTCCTCGATCGCGCGAGTGAGCGCCTGGATCAGCCGACTCGGATCAGGATCGATCGACGACAACGAGGCGTCGACCAACGACAAGTAGTAGGGCTTCAGCCACGGCACGCCGGTGAACTGCGCGCGGTGGGTGCACTCGTGGATCGCGATCCACAACCGGAAGTCGCGCGGGCGGAACGCGAAGCGCTTCTCGAGCGCCAGGATGTTGCCGCCCACGTAGTACACGGCGTCGGCCGCGGCGGCGTCTTCGTCGAGCACGAGCAGGTCGTACTGGCCGAGCACGCGCTGCGCGAGGTAGCCGAGCAACACTCCGGTTTCCGTGCCCGCGATGCGACGACCCATCGGCGCGACGCGAGACGTGGCCATGCGTTCGCCGACCCGTGCAGTGAGCGGTTCGAGCAATCGGCGCATCGATCGCACGTTGGCCGCGACCCACGACGCGCGGTCGACCACTTCGGCGCGTGCGGGGCTCGGGACGACGAGCCCGGTGTGTTCACCGACGAGCGCTTCGGCCTGGGCGGTGACGTCGCGAAAGTCGTCACGCAGCGAACTGGCGAGGTACGACGAACCGAGCGGATCGCGACCAGCGACCCGTCGTGCCACGCGCTCCGCCAGTGTCCAGTCGAGCGGGTCGAAGCCCGTGGACGGACGGTCCGCGAGGTTCGCCCCGGAGGCGGGCACCGGCACGCTCGTCGCTGCGGTCACGAGACGCGGCGCCCCCGGTACTTGGGCCGCATGACTCGCACGTAGTACCCGATGCCGATCGCGCAGATCAGCATGAAGAGGCTGAGCCCGATGAGCGGGCCTGCCCAGTAGAACCACTTGTAGTCGTCGTCAGCGAGCACGGGGCTGGCCGACGCAGGGTTGGCGACGAGCACGACGAGCGCAGTGGCAACGACGACGATCGACACGACACGACGACGGACGTTCAACACGACGGGATTCCTCCGCACCGCTCCGTGGTGCACCGGGGACGTGGTGGACCGAGTGGGCGTCATCGTAGAGCGGGGCAACGGGTGGAACCGTCACCGGACGTCGTCGTGGCGCCCCTCCGGATGCGCGGCGTCGGCGGACGGGCACCCGTGCTCCTCGAGGATCGCGGCGATGCGGCGGCGCAGCTCGTCGGGGGCCTGGTCACGACACTTGGAGGAGACGATCTGACGGAGCTCGACCTCGAAGTCGAACCCCTGCGCACACGGTGGACACCGAGTGAGGTGTCGCCGGATCGACCACCGCCGGTAGAAGGTGAGCTGACCATCGAGGTACCCGTACACCCGGTACGTGGCCTTGTCGCAATCCATCGCTTCGCCTATCCCCCCGCGCCGGCAGTCTCTGGTGCCGCCACCGATTCGACTGAGTCAGGTGCTGGCACGTTTGGCTCCACGGTCGCGTCGAGTGACGCCTCGGATGGGACGAGGCCGCGTTCGCGACCGAAATCCCACAACCGCTTCTGCAACTGCTTTCTTCCGCGATGGAGCCGACTCATGACGGTGCCAATGGGCACATCCATGATCTCGGCGATCTCCTTGTACGAGAACCCTTCGACGTCGGCGAGCAGGACGGCCATGCGGAACTGCTCGGGAAGCGCTTCGAGCGCTTCCTTCACCACTTCGTCGGGCATCGAGTCGAGCACCTCGGTCTCCGGGGTGCGATCGGCCGCGGCCGCTTCGAGCCCGCCGAGACGTCGGAAGAGGAAGAAGTCTTCGGTGCTGTCGAGCTCGACCTCGTCGGGTCGACGCTTCTTCGACCGGTACGAGTTGATGAAGGTGTTCGTGAGGATCTTGTAGAGCCAGGCTTTGAGGTTGGTGCCGTCCTGGAACCCGCCGAAGCCCCGGTAGGCGCGCAGATACGTCTCCTGCACGAGGTCTTCGGCGTCGGCCGGGTTGCGGGTCATGCGCAACGCGGCGGAATAGAGCGCCGACATGTAGGGCATTGCGAGCTCGGCGAACCGGGCCTGATCGGCCATGGCGCTCAGGGTACTGCTGGAGTCGCTCGCAGCTCAGTGGGAGGACGAGAACGCGGCGCGCGCGTCGGCGAGGTCGTGCAGCAGTCGATCGATGTGACCTGGGCCATGCGGCCGCTGGAAGTAGTAGCCCTGACCGAGATCGAATCCGACCTCTCGGAGCCACTCGGCCTCGTCGCCGGTTTCGACCCCCTCGGCGAGCGCCCGGAATCCCATGAGGTGCGCACGCTTCACGATCGCTTGGATCACCGCGGTGTCGCCTTCGTCGGCGAAGCACGCTTCGAGCAGCGCGCGATCGACCTTCACGACGTCGATGGAGAAGCCGTCGAGCGCGGCGAGCGACAGCATCAAGGCCTCAGTGGCGTCGACCGCCTCGTGGTCGACGACTGCCGTCGCATGGGTCACCCCGAAGTCGTCGATCACGATCTGAGCACCGGCCTGCTTGAGCGCGCGACAGCGCTGTCGGCTCGTCTCCGGGTCGGCGAGCAGCACGGGCTCCGAGATGTCGAGGGCGATCGCGCCGATGGGAAGCTCGTGACGCTCGCGCACGCTCACGACCTGCTCGACGAGCTCCGCGGTGAAGTCGGTCGCCGCGAGGTTGACCGACACCGGGAACCACCACGATTCGAACCGGCGTCTCCACGTCGCCGCCTGCTCGGCGGCGGTGTCGAACACGAACCGCGTGACCGCGTCGAGCAGCTCGGGGTCGTGCACGTCGGGAAGGAACGTGCCCGCCGACAGCAAGCCGTCGGGACGACGCCAGCGAAGCAGTGCTTCGACACCGCCGATCGTGGCGTCGTGCAGGTTGACGACGGGCTGGTACACGAGTTCGAGCGCGCCGTCATCGAGCGCACGCCGAAGTTCCACTTCCGTGCCGGGCAAGGTCACGTCAGCGAAATCGGCAGAATCCGATCGCGGCTTGAATCCGCGCCACGGGGTGAGCTACTCGCCTGCTTCGCCTTCGAGGTCGGCGAGTCGCTCGGCCATCGCGTGGAGGAGCTTCTGCGAGATCTCGGGCACCTCTGGAGCAAACCTACGAACTCTTGCGAGAGGTGTCGCACCCGACGGTCGGTGCGACCCAGGGACGGTAGCCCCGCGCCCCCTGAATCGTGAGCGGTCCAGCGCGACCGCGAGGTCTCTACGATTGCGCGATGGAGCTCCGGGAGGTCATGCGCACCACCCCGGCAACCCGCACGTTCACCGACGAGCCCGTTCCCGACGCGACCGTGCGTGAGATCCTGGAGGTGGCGCGGTTCGCGCCGAGCGGCGGCAACCGCCAGACCTGGCGCGTGATCGTGTTGCAGGACCGGGAGGTTCGTCGCCAGATCCGCGACCTCTACGTGCTCAGCTGGCGTGAGTACACGGCGCACGTGAATGCCGGGCTGGTCGCGTTCGCGCCGCTCGACGAGGGTCGCTGGACGGGACCCGCCGTCGATCTCGAGCAGGCGCGCGCCACGCCGGCGCCCTTGAAATTCGCCGACCACCTCGACGAGGTGCCGGTGCTGTTGCTCCTCGTGGTCGAGCTCGCCGGGCTCGCTGCGGTCGACAACGGCCTCGACCGTCAGAGCATCGTGGCCGGTGCGTCGGTGTACCCGTTCGCGCACAACATCCTGCTCGCCGCGCGCGATCTCGGCCTCAGCGGCGTGATCACCACCGTGCTCGCGCGCCAGGAGCCAGCGGTGAACGAGTTGCTCGGCATCCCGCCCGGTCACGCGCTGGCCGCGCTCATCGCGCTCGGTCACCCGGTGCAGCAGATCACCAAGCTGCGCCGTGGTGCGGTCGACGACTTCACGACGGTCGATCGTTTCGACGGACCGCCCCTCCCCTGACCGACTCCTCCCGGATGAGCTCGCGTCACGTCGGGTAGATCGACAGCTCGGTCGCCTTCACCGACGCCCACACCTCGACGTCGTCGACGAGACCGAGATCGACGACCGCGGCTTCGGTGACCTCGGCGACCAGTGGGACTGCACCGTCCACATGCACGCGCACGCGATCGCCGAGCAGGTCCGTACCATGGACGCGCCCGACCCACACGTTGCGCGGGCTTCCCTCCGGGGGACTGCGATGCAAGCTCACCGCGCGCGGTTGGATCGCGACGTACACGTCGCCGGCGACGCGCTCGGCAGTGACCACCGTGGCGCCGCCATCGAGCTCCACGGTGTGATCGCGACCGGTGCCTCGCAGCAGGTTCACGCCCACCAGGTCGGCGACGTAGCGCGAGCGCGGTTGCTCCGACACCTGACGCACGGTGCCGACTTGTGCCACACGTCCGCGCTCGAGCACGACGAGGCGATCGGCCAGCGCGACGGCGTCGAGCAACTCGTGCGTGACGAGGACGCGCGCGCCGGGAAACTCGAGCAGTCGCGAGCGCAGGTCGCGCCGGAGCTCGGTGCGCGTGCCCACATCGAGTGCGGCAAGTGGCTCGTCGAGCAGCAAGAGACGCGGCGCCGCGACCATCGCGCGCGCGAGCGCGACACGCTGCTGTTGCCCACCCGACAGCTCGCCCGGCTTCGCACGCGCACGATCAGCGAGACTCACTCGGTCGAGCCACTCGCGCGCGCGACGACGCGCCTCGCTGCGTCCGACTCTGCGGCTGCGGAGTCCGAAGGCAACGTTCTCGAGCACGTTGAGATGCGGGAACAGCAGGTACTGCTGGAACACCACGCCGACGGAACGACGCTCTGGCACCACGTAGGTGCGCGCGCACGGGTCGTCGACCACGTCGTCGTCGATGCTGATGCAGCCGGCGTCGAGCGGCACGAGCCCGGCCAGTGCGCGCAGCAGTGTCGTCTTGCCGGCACCGTTCGGCCCGAGCACTGCGACCGTCTCACCGTCGGCCACGCGGAGATCGACATCGAGATCGAAGTCACCGAGCCGCACGACGACGTGCGCGTCAAGACTCACGAATCGCCCCGAACCAGCGGTCGCGCAACAGCACGAGCACGATGATCGACACCGCGAGCAGCAACAGACTCAGCGCGATGCCGGTGCCCTGATCGCCTTCGAGCAACAGATACACCGCGAG
>JBEVLJ010000310.1:0-6049 GCA_040509195.1 Acidimicrobiia bacterium | reverse complement strand
ACGCGGATCCGGGAGATCTGCTCACCGCTTCGCCGTCGACCTTGTGGCGCGACGTGATGCGCCGCCAGGGTGGAGCGTTCGCGATGGCAGCCAACCGACCGACCGACTCCACCGTCAACTGAATCAGCACCCGCCCCCTCCGACTTTCTGACGGAATCCCGCGCCCTGACGCGGTCAAACGTCAGAAAGTCGAGGTCGGGGGGCAGCTAGGTTCGCCCGGTGCCTGACGACCACGCTGACATCGCTGCGCCGCCTGCGACGACGGTGCTCCTCGTGCGCCACGGGCAGTCGACCTGGAACGCCGACGGGCGCTGGCAGGGACAGGCCGATCCGCCCTTGAGCGACCTCGGCAGCCGGCAGGCCCTCGAAGCCGCAGCGCGCGTGACCAAGGTGCAGCCCGTCGACGCGGTGTGGGCCTCCGATCTCGAACGCGCTCGGGTCACCGGGGCGACCATCGCGGAACACGCGGGGGTCGCGCTCACGGTCGATGCTCGTCTGCGGGAGCGTCACGCAGGGCCGTGGCAGGGGTTGCGTCGCGACGAGATCGAGGCGCAATGGCCCGACTACCTCTCCTCGGGTCGACGGCCCGAGGGATACGAGACCGATGCCAATGTGGTCGCCCGTGCGCTCGCCGCGCTCGACAACCTGGCGGCCGCGCACCCAGGTGAGCAGGTCGTCGTGGTCACGCACGGCGGGGTGATCCGTCAGCTCGAGGTGCACTTCGGCGATCACGAGCGAGGTCTCATCCCGAATCTCTCGGGGCGGCGCCTGATCCGCGCCGGCGACTCCTGGGTGCTCGGCGACGCCGTGCTGCTCGTCGGCGAAGACACGATCAGCGTGCCCGGACAGATCTGAACCCAGCCCGCGGAGCCCGATCGAGGGTTGCGACGCAACGGGTAGACTGACCAGTTCCCAAAACCCGGAGCGCGCCCTTGCTCGACCGCGACGTGTCTGCATCCGCCCCTCAACGCACTGGTGATCCGGCCGACGACCGAGCCAGTGCTCCGGTCGACGTTCCCGTCGATGTGACGTCGGAGCTCGAGGCCGAGCAACGGCATCTCGACGCCGCCTACGCGCGCCTCGACGGGATGCGGCGGGCGGCCGAACAGGTCGCCGAGGGGTACTCCGACGTGCAGCGCGGCGGCACCCATCAGGCGCGCCTCGAGCGGGAAGCCGCCGAGGCGTACACCCGGCGGCGCCTGGCGAGTTTGGAGATCGGCGACACGCCGCTGTGCTTCGGGCGCCTCGATCTCGCGGCCCGGGTCGACGCCGACGGGCGTGAGCTCCCCGCCGACGGCCCCTTCTACGTCGGGCGCATCTCGGTGGCCGACGAAGACCTCACCCCCCTCGTGATCGACTGGCGCGCGCCAGTGGCCGAGCCCTTCTACCGGGCCACGGCGGTGGAGCCGATGGGGGTGGCGCGCCGCCGTCACTTCCAGACGCACGGTCGCACCATCACCGGCCTCGACGACGAGGTGTTCGACCAGGAGACCGCCGCGGCCGAAGGGCTCGCCGTGGTCGGGGAAGGCGCGCTGCTCGCGGCACTCGGCCGCGAACGCACTGGGCGCATGCACGACATCGTCGCCACCATCCAGGCCGAACAAGACGAAGCGATCCGCTCACCGCTGCCCGGACCGCTCGTGGTCGCGGGTGGTCCGGGCACCGGGAAGACGGCCGTTGCGCTCCACCGCGCCGCGTACCTCCTCTACACGTTCCGCAAGCGCCTCGCGTCGCAAGGCGTGCTCCTCGTCGGACCGAGCCCGATCTTCCTGCGCTACATCGACGAAGTGCTCCCGTCGCTCGGCGAAGACGAGGTGATGCTCGCGGTGCCGTCGTCGTTGAAGCCGCGCTTCACCGTGCGCGGCGTCGACACGCGCCCTGCCGCGGTGCTGAAGGGCGATCGCCGCATGGCGCAGGTGATCGCGAAAGCAATTCGCGATCGGGAACGCCCGATGCCGCGTGACGTGACGTTCGTGCTCGACGGTCACCGCGTGCACCTGCGCCGGCGCGACGCGCGCCGCATCGTCGAGCGCACCCGCGCGCGGCGCGGATCGCACAACGAGCGCCGTCCGTATCTCACCACGTTGGTCTACGACCATTTCCGTCGCGAGTACCAGCGCGCGCTCGTCGCCGAGTACCGCCGCGATCGTCAACGACTCGACGCCGGTGTGACGCAGCTTCCCATGCGCGAACGTCAAGATGGCGAAGACACTGCGGTGGCGGCGCTGCTGGCGAAGGGCGAACGCGCGCCCGTGGAATGGGAGCAGGAGCTCACGGCTCGTCTGCGGCGCACCCCCGAGGTGCGCGCGGTGCTCGATCGCATGTGGCCGGTGCTCAGTGGTGCGGAGCTGGTGAACGACCTGTTCGGCTTCGACGCGCTGATCCGCTCCGCCTCGCGTGACGTGCTGAACGCCGACGAGCAGCGGCTGCTGTCACGCACGCGTGATCCCGACGTGAGCAAGGTGACGTGGACGGAAGCCGACCTCCCGTTGATCGACGAGGCCGACTCCATCCTGGGGCCGCCCGGTGCCGCGCGTCCGCGCGCCCGACGTCGCCGCAATCGGGATCAGGCGCTCGAGGAAGCACAACGCACCGTGTCCGAGCTGGGGGTCGGTGGCGCAGTGAGCGCGGCGCAGGTGCTCGACCGCTACGGCAGCGACGCAGTGGCGCCGCCCGAAGACGACGAACCCCGCACGTTCGGTCACGTGATCGTCGACGAGGCCCAAGACCTCACCGCGATGCAGTGGCGGATGCTCGCCCGTCGCTGTCCGTCGGGGTCGATGACGATCGTGGGCGACTTCGGCCAGGCAAGCCGGCCTGGGGTGTTGTCGGGGTGGGACGAGGTGCTGCGTGAGCTGCCCGACCGTGCCGCGCCGCGGCGCGTGAACCTGTCGGTCAACTACCGCACGCCCGCGGAGATCATGGAGTTCGCGAACCGCTTGTTGCCGGTCGCGGCGCCCGGTGTGGAACCGGCCCGGCCGGTGCGCAGCACGGGCGCGCACCCGAAGGTGCAGACGGTCGGGCCCGACGAGCTCGTCGCCACGGCGGCGACCGCGGTGCGCGAGGCCGCGGTCGACTCCGGCACGGTCGCGGTGATCGCGGCGCCCGAGCTGCACGACGCGCTCACGACCGCGCTGCGTGATCGCGGCGCGGTGGCCGACTCGGTCGAAGCGATCGATGCGGAGATCGCGGTGCTCACACCGCTCGACACCAAGGGCCTCGAGTTCGACCACGTGGTCGTCGTCGAACCGGCCGCGTTGGTGACCACCGACCAGGCAGGACTGCGACTGCTCTACGTCGTGCTCACCCGCGCCACCCGTTCGTTGTCGGTGGTGCACTCCCAACCATTGCCCGAAGCGCTCGATGCGCCCGACCGAAGGTTTGTCACCCCATGACGATCACCGAAGCCGACCTCGCTGCCTCCGATGTCGCGTGGAACCTCGAGCCGCTCGTCGACGGTGCCGGTGAAGCTGGGGTCGACGCGCAGCTCGCCGAGGCGCAGTCCCGTGCCGACGCACTTGCTGAGCACCGCGGTCACATCGCGGAGCTCGACGCCGGTGGTCTCGCCGCGTTGATGCACGAGGTCGCCGCGATCAGCGAGCTCGTCGGACGCGCCGGGTCGTACGCCAGCCTGCGCTTCGCGGTCGACACGCAAGACCCTGCCACCGGCGCGCTCATGGCGCGCGCGGAGGAGAAGGCGACCGCCATCGGCAACGAGGTGCTGTTCGTCGAACTCGAGTGGTCGGCGGTCGACGATGACCACGCGGATGCGCTGCTCGCCGACGAGCAACTCGCGTTCTGCCGTCATCACCTCGCGTCGGTGCGGCGCTACCGGCCGCACTTGTTGAGCGAGCCCGAAGAGCGCATCCTCGCCGACAAGTCGCTCACCGCCACCGGTGCATGGGTGCGGCTGTTCTCCGAGCTCACCTCGGCGATCACGGTTGACCTCGACGGAACCTCGGTCAGCCTCGAACAGGGGTTGTCGCAGCTGCAGTCGCCCGATCGGTCTGTGCGCCAGGCCTCGGCTGCCGCGGTCACCGCGGCGCTTGCGCCCGGTCTGCGCACGCGCGCGTTCGTGTTCAACACGTTGCTCGTCGACAAGTCGATCGACGACCGCCTGCGTCACTACGACTCGTGGATCGCAAGCCGCAACCTCAGCAACGAGGCGAGCGACGAGTCGGTCGAGGCGCTCGTCACCGCGGTGCAGGCGCGCTATGACATCCCGCAGCGGTGGTATGCACTGAAAGCACAGCTCCTCGGCGTGGAGCGAATCGCCGACTACGACCGCATGGCGTCGGTTGCCGACGCCGACGAAGAGTTCGCGTGGAGCGAAGCGAAGGCGCTGGTGCTCGACGCGTACGCGTCGTTCTCGCCCGAGCTCGCCACCCACGCGCAGCGCTTCTTCGACGAGTCGTGGATCGATGCGCCGATGCGTCCGGGCAAACGGCCGGGTGCGTTCTGCGCGTACACCGTGCCGAGTCAACACCCGTATCTGTTGCTCAACTGGACCTCGCGCCGGCGCGACGTACTCACGCTCGCGCACGAGATGGGCCACGGCCTGCACGCCTACCTCGCGCGTGACCAGGGCATCTTCCACCAGAGCACCCCGCTCACGTTGGCCGAGACCGCGTCGGTGTTCGGTGAGACGGTCACGTTCGGGCGGTTGCTCGACGCGACCGACGACCCCGCGCAGCGACTCGCGCTCCTCGCCGAGTCGCTCGAGGGTCAGATCGCCACGGTGTTCCGACAGGTCGCGATGAACCGCTTCGAGGATCGCGTACATACCCGTCGCCGCGACGAAGGGGAGCTGTCGGTCGAGCAGTTCAACGAGGAGTGGGCGCAGACCCAGGCGGCGATGCTCGGCGACTCGGTGGAGATCACCGACGGGTACCGCACCTGGTGGTCGTACATCCCGCACTTCATGGGCACGCCGGGCTACGTGTATGCGTACTCGTACGGCCAGCTCCTCGCGTTGTCGGTGTACCGGGCGTACGAGGAGCAGGGCGCCGACTTCGTGCCCCGCTATCTCGACCTCCTCGCCAGCGGCGGGTCGAAGTCGCCGGAGGAGCTGGGTGCGATGGTCGGCCTCGACCTCGCCGACCCGAAGTTCTGGGAGGGCGGTCTCACGATCGTGGCCGAACAGCTCGAGGCCGCCGAAGCTGCCGCCCGCGACGCCGGACGCATCTAGCTCGGACCTTCCCACGTAATCTCACCCCACCACCTCTCCACCCACCACGACTTCGACGCGACTGGATCAGGCAATGGCCGACACGACCCACACCATCATCTACACGCAGACCGACGAGGCGCCGGCGCTGGCGACCGCGTCGCTGCTGCCCGTGATCGAGGCGTTCACCAAGGTCGCCGGGGTCGAGGTCGAGCTGCGTGACATCTCCCTCGCCGGTCGCGTGCTCGCGAGCTTCCCCGAATTCCTCCGCGAGGACCAGCAGCTCGCCGACGACCTCGCCGAGCTCGGCGAGCTGGTGCAGCAGCCACAGGCCAACGTGATCAAGCTGCCGAACATCTCGGCGTCGATCCCGCAGCTGAAGGCCACCATCGAGGAGCTGCGGGCCAAGGGCTTCATGGTGCCGGAGTACCCGGATGAGCCGAGCACCGACGACGAGCGCTCGATCCAGGCGCGCTACGACAAGGTGAAGGGCTCGGCCGTCAACCCGGTGTTGCGCGAGGGCAACTCCGACCGTCGTGCGCCGGCGTCGGTGAAGCAGTACGCGCGCAGCCACCCGCATTCGATGGGCGCATGGTTGTCCGACTCGCGCACGCACGTCGCGCACATGACGGGCGGCGACTTCCGTTCGAACGAGCAGTCGGTCACGATCGTCGACGCGAGCTCGTTGCGCGTCGAGCTCGTAGGCGCCGACGGCACCACCACGGTGCTGAAGGAGTCGATCCCGGTGCTCGAGGGTGAGGTGGTCGACGCCACCGCGATGAGCGCCGCGGCGCTCGACGCATTCCTCGCCGAACAGCTCGACGTGGCGCGCGCCAACGACATCCTGTTCTCGGTGCACCTCAAGGCCACCATGATGAAGGT
>JBEVLJ010000309.1:0-4136 GCA_040509195.1 Acidimicrobiia bacterium | reverse complement strand
GCCGACGACTCGCACGTTGTAGTCGTCCATTGCGGTGGTCGCGTTCGACGCGGTGGTCTTGACCGCGGCGTCGGGTGCGGTGCCATTGAGGAACATCGAGTTCTCGCCGTCCTCGACGGCCTTGCGCACACCGACGTAGTCACCGATGACCGAGCCCGACGTGGCGGAGTTGACCGGGCCGTTGAGCAGCTGCTCGTAGGCGACCTTGTAGCCCGGGTTCTTCGCCCAGAACGCAGCGACCTCGGGGCTGTCGGCGGCCTTCTTCACGATCGGCAGGTAGCCCGTGCCGGTGGCCCAGGTGATCTGCGAGGCCGCCGAGTCGAGGAACTTCTCGAACTGCCACGCTGCCGCCTGCTTGGCCGGGGTCGACTTGTTCGAGATGTACAGCGCCCCGCCGCTCACGAGCACGCCGCCCTTCCCGGTCACGAGACCGGGCATCGGCGCGACGCCGAGCTCGACGTTGGGGTACGCGCCCGACGAGAGCACGGAGGAGATGGTGCCCAACGACGCGCTGGTGTCGATCGCCATGGCGTGGCTGCCGGTGCCGATGCCGATCAGGTCGTCGAACTGGCTCGGACCGTCCTTCGGGTTCGTCTGCGCGAGGCCGTCCTTCACCATGCCGCCCAGCCAGCTGAAGATCTGCTTGCCGGTCGAGCTGTTCAGCACCGACTTCGTCGCGCGCCCCGATCGACCGTTCTTGTTGTTCACGAACAGCTCGCTCGAGAGACCCAACCAGTGCTCCACGAATCCCGGCTCCACCTTCAACCCGAACGGTGCTCCGGTGACCGCGCCCTTCGCCTTCAGCGCCTCCGCCGCCGTGCGCACCTCGGCCAGCGTGGTCGGCGGCTTGTTCGGGTCGAGGCCCGCCGCGGTGAACGCCTTCTTGTTGTAGTAGAGGACCGGTCCCGACGTGTTGAACGGCATCGCGTACATCTGGCCGTTCACCGTGAAGTAGCTCACGACGCGCGGCAGGTAGTCGCCGAAGGTGTACTTGTCGGCCTTGGCGCACGCGCCCGACGGCACGATGCTCTGCGTGTCGATCATCTGCTGCTGCTCGGTCTCCTGCAGCTGCACGATGTCGGGGAGATCACCGCTCGCGAGGCCCGCCTTGTACTTGGTGAACGTGTCGTCGTAGGTGACCTGGTTCACCAGCTTCACCTTCACGGCGGACTGCGACGAGTTGAAGGTGTCGGTGAGCGCTTGGAGCGTGGTCTCGTTCTCGCGCGGCATCGAGTGCCACATCGTGATCTCCACCGGCTTGGTCGCCGACTTCAACGCACTCAGCGGACACTTCGTGGTGGCCGCGCCCGACGGCGCCGCACCGATCGCGGTGGTCGCGACCAACCCGCTCGTGGCCACCACCGCGGCCAACAACATCCCCGCCGTCTTCCTCATCCCCGCTCCATCTCCGCTCCGGTCCACGACGTGTCGTGGATCTCGTACGTGCATCATGGCTCAACCCTTGACCGCTCCGGCCGTCAGGCCGCGCACGAGGTGCTTCTGGAACGCCAACAGCAACACGACGAGTGGCACCACCGCGATGATCGCGCCGGCGAAGGTGACGTTGATCTGGTCGATCGACACGCCCTGCAGCTGCTTCAGGCCGATCTGCACGGTGCGATACTGGTCGTCCTTGGTGATCAGCAACGGCCAGAGGTACTGGTTCCACGCACCGAGGAACGCGAACACCGTGAGCGCGGCCACCGCCGGACGCGCCAGCGGCACCGCGACGCGCGTCATGAATCGCCAGTGGCCGTAGCCGTCGAGCGCGGCGGCATCGCGCAGCTCACGCGGCAGGGTGAGGAACGCTTGGCGCATGAGGAACGCGCCGAACCCCGTGGCCAGGAACGGCACGGCGAGCCCGGCGTAGGAGTTCGACCAGCCGAGGTCGGCGACGGTGGTGACGTTGGTGACGACCGTGACTTCGAACGGCACCATCAACGTGGCGAGGAACACCACGAAGATCGTGCGCTTCAGCGGAAACTCGAGGAACGCGAACGCGTACCCCGCGAACACCGCGGTGAGCACCTGTCCGACGGTGATCGCGATAGTGACGATGAAGCTGTTCTTGAGGTACTCCCCCATGTGGCCGGCGTCCCATGCGGTGCGGTACGCACCCCACTGCGGGTCGGTCGGGAACAGCTTCGGCGGTTGACTCGTGATCTGTGATGGCGTGAGCAGCGAGTTCACCACCGTGATGTAGATCGGGAAGAGCACGATGGCGGCGAGCAACGTGAGCAACGCGTAGCGACCGACCTGCTTCCATCGCCTAGCGCTCATACGTGACCCTCCGCTCGAGCAGACGGATCTGCGCCAACGCGAGGATCAACGTGACGAAGAACAGCGCGACGGCGAGCACTGCGGCCTTGCCCGGATCGCGCGAGATCTCCGTGTAGATGAAGTAGGTGAGCACGTTGGTCTTCTTCAGTGGACCGCCCTGGGTGAGCAGGTCGATCTGGCCGAAGGTCTGGAACGCGAAGATCGACCCGACCACCACCGCGAAGAAGATCGTGGGCGACAACATCGGCAGCGTGACGTGCCAGAAGCGAGACCACGCGCCCGCGCCGTCGACACGCGCGGCTTCGAGCAACTCGTCGGGCACGCTCTGCAGCCCGGCCGACATGAGGATGAACGTGAGCCCGAGCGTCTGCCACACCGTGGTGACCGCCACCGCGATCAACGCCCAGGTGGGATTCTGCAGGATCGGTGGTGAGGTCGTGATCCCGAGCCACGGCAACAAGCCGACCTGCGGGTTCATCAGCGTGCCGAAGATGACCGCGGCGACCGCGACCGACGTGGCGACGGTCGACGAGAAGAACGTGCGGTAGACCGCGATGCCGCGGAGTTGTTGGTGCGCGAGCACCGCGAGACCGAGGCCACACGCGATCCCGGCGGGCACGGTGAGCAACGCGAACACGACGGTGGTGCGGAGACTGTCGAGGAACGCGGTCGACGTGAGCACGTCGCGGTACTGATCGAAACCCACGTAGTGCTTCGGCAGACCCGGGAACGGGGGGTTGCGGAAGAAGCCCAGGTACGCGTTGTGCACCAGCGGATAGAAGATGAAGACGCCGAAGATCACGAGCGACGGCAACAGCAGCAACGCGGCGAGACCCGCCTCCTTCGATCGCCGCGACGCGATCGCCTTCATTCGAGGCGGGCCTCGGTGGTGGGGTCGAAGAGGTGGATCGCGTCGAGCTCGGCGACGAGATGCACGGCCTCGTCGATCACGGGTGCGGCTTCGTGCACGGCTTGGCGCACGATCACCATCTGGCCGTCGGGCAGCCGACACACCACGTGACGCTCGTGACCGAGTGATTCGACGACCGACACCTCGGCGCGCACGCCGTCGGACGATCCGAACCGCAGGTTCTCCGGCCGCACCCCAACGACGATCTCGCGTTCGACGAGCTCGTCGCGCACGATCGATTCGAACCGTGCCGGGATCGGCACCTGTCCACCCGGCAGGTCGACGGCGAGGCCGGCGCCTCTGGTGACCACCGTTCCCGACACCGTGTTCATCGGCGGGCTGCCGATGAACCGAGCCACGAACAGGTTGGCCGGGCGTTCGTACACCTGCTGCGGCGGGCCGACTTGCTGGAGCACTCCGCCGTTGAGCACCGCGATGCGATGCCCCATCGTGAGCGCCTCGACCTGGTCGTGGGTGACGTACACCACCGTTGCGGCCAAGCGCCGTTGCAGCTCGACCAGCTCGGCGCGCGTCTGCACGCGCAACTTCGCGTCGAGGTTCGAGAGCGGCTCGTCCATCAGAAACGCTTGCGGACGCCGCACGATCGCACGCGCCAATGCAACCCGTTGACGTTGACCGCCTGAGAGCTGCGCGGGCTTGCGGTCGAGCAAGCCGACGAGGTCGAGGCTCTCCGCGGCGTCGGCAACGAGCTGCACGCGCTCGGCCGACCCCACACCGCGTGAGCGCAACGGGAACTCGATGTTGCGGCGCACCGGCATGTGGGGATATAGCGCGTAGCTCTGGAAGACCATCGCGATGTCGCGGTCTTTGGCCTCGACGTCGTCGACGACGCGCTCGCCGATGCGGATCGAGCCCGACGTGGGTTGTTCGAGCCCGGCGATCATCCGCAGCGCGGTCGACTTGCCGCAGCCCGACGGCCCGAGCA
>JBEVLJ010000308.1:0-2603 GCA_040509195.1 Acidimicrobiia bacterium | reverse complement strand
CGCTCCGGCTGCTGCCGCGCCGGCGGCGGCCCCGGCAACGGCCGGTGCACACGACGAAGTGATCCCGTTCGACAACATCCGTCGCCGCACTGCGGAGCACATGGTGCGGTCACTTGCCACGAGTGCGCACGTGTACACGTCGGTGGAGGTCGACTTCGAGCGCATCGAGCGCGTGCGGTCCGCCCATCGCGACGCGTGGAAGGCCACCGAAGGCTTTTCACTCACGTATCTCCCCTTCATCGCGCGGGCGTTCTGCGACGTGGTGAACGACTTCCCGCGCGTGAACGCCAGCGTCGGTGCGGACGCGCTCGTGGTGCACCGCGACGTGAACCTGTCGATCGCCGTCGACCTCGACTTCAACGGGCTCGTCGCTCCGGTGATCCCCGCGGCCGACGGCAAGCGTCTGCGCGCGCTCGCCCACGAGATCCACGATCTCGCTGCCCGCGCACGCGGCCGTCAGCTCATGCCCGACGACGTGCTCGGGGGCACGTTCACCATCACCAACCCTGGCCCGTTCGGCACCTTCATGACGTTGCCGATCATCAACCAGCCTCAGGTGGCGATCCTCTCGACCGACGGGATCAAACAGCGCCCAGTGGTGGTGTCCGGCCCCGACGCAGACGCGATCGCGATTCACCACACCGGCGTACTGGCGCTCGCGTGGGACCACCGCGCGTTCGACGGTGCGTACGCAGCTGCGTTCCTCCACGCGATGCGCGAGGTGCTCGAACAGCGAGATTGGGAAGCCGAGCTCGACTGATGCCGCAGGTGCGATGGCTCGGTCGTGTGCCGTACGCCGAAGCTGACGAGCTCCAGCGCGCGCTGCATGCGCGCGCGACCGACGACTACCTCCTCCTGCTCGAGCATCCGCACGTGTACACGCTCGGGTCGAACGCAAAGATCGAGCACGTGTTGGTGGCACCGGCGCACGTGGGTGCCGAGCTCATGCACGCGGATCGTGGAGGCGACGTCACCTATCACGGTCCGGGGCAACTTGTCGGGTACCCGATCGTCACGCTGCCGGAGTGGCGCGCCGGGATGCGCGACGTGGTCGCGCACGTACGACGGATGGAAGCGGTGCTCATCGCCACGCTGGCCGACTTCGGCGTGGCGGCGCGTCGCGAGCAGAAGTATCCCGGCGTGTGGGTGGGCGACGCCAAGATCGCGGCGGTCGGGGTGCGCGTGGCTCGCGGTCGAACCAGACACGGATTCGCGCTCAACGTGGATCCTGATCTCACGATGTTCGAGCACATCGTGCCGTGTGGCATTCGCGACCGCGGCGTCACGTCACTCGCACGTGAGCTCGCCGGTCGTGGTGAATCCGTGCCCGAGATGCGCACCGTCGTCGACGCAGTCGTCGCGCACTCGATCGAGCAGTTCGAGTGGAGTGACGATGCCGTCGACCGCCACGACGTGGTGTGGCGGGAGCACAAAGACCAGTTGACCCAGTTCACCCTCGACGCGCTCCGCGGTCGACACGGCGCGAGCCCGTGTGAGCCGACACGTGGTGGATCGCCGCGCCGGGAGTCCGCCGGTGCATCACCCGCCACGCCCGTGCGGCTGCTCGGCCGCCTCGCTGAAGCAGGCGTGGACGCCGCCGCCGAGACGCGACGCCCCGAGTGGATGCGCGTGCGCGCCGATCTCGGCGCGGGTTACCGCGAGACCAAGCGCTTGGTGCGCAGCCTCGACCTGCACACGGTGTGCGAGGAGGCCGGGTGCCCCAACATCTATGAGTGCTGGGCTGATGGCACCGCCACGTTCATGATCCTCGGTGAGCGGTGCACGCGGGCATGTGGGTTCTGCCTCGTCGACACGCGCCGGCCGCTGCCGGCCGATCCGGAGGAACCGGCACGAGTCGCGTCCGCCATCGCCACCCTCGACCTCGATCACGCGGTGATCACCTGCGTCGCGCGCGACGACCTCGACGACGGTGGTGCCGGCGCGTTCGCCGCAACCATCGCGGCCGTGCGTGAGCACGCGCCGCGCACGCGCGTCGAGGTGCTCATCTCCGACTGCAAGGGTGACGCCGCTGCGCTCGACACGATCTTCGCGGCGCGTCCCGATGTGTTGAACCACAACCTCGAGACCGTGGCGCGCTTGCAGCGCGCGGCGCGGCCATCGGCCAATTACGCGCGATCGCTCACCGTGCTCGCGCGGGCCAAGCGCGCAGGCCTCGTGGTGAAGTCGGGCATCATCCTCGGCATGGGCGAGCGTGCCCGCGAGGTGCGCGGCGCGATCACCGATCTGCGCTCCGTCGGCGTCGACATCCTCACGCTCGGCCAGTACCTGCGGCCCTCGCCGCGCCACCTGCCGGTTGCGCACTGGTGGACTCCCGACGAGTTCGCCGAGCTCGGGGCGTTCGCCGAGTCGTTGGGATTCGCGCACGTGGAGTCGGGTCCGCTCGTGCGATCGAGTTATCACGCCAAGCGCGCCACCGACGCAGCGTCTGCGGGTGCGCGCGTGGACGTACCCGCGTGAGCGAGCACGCACAACGCATCACACGTGCCCGACAACGCATGGCGGAGCTCGGCGTCGACGCGTTGCTGCTCTCGACCGGCGCCGACCTTCCCTACCTCACGGGCTACGAAGCGATGCCGCTCGAA
>JBEVLJ010000307.1:0-7630 GCA_040509195.1 Acidimicrobiia bacterium | reverse complement strand
GGTGTGGCGGCTCACGTCGTCGAGCTTGGTGACGGTGGCTGGGTCCATCGCTCAATGATGACGCGGCCGTCGTCGTGTGCGAACGTCGCGACGCACGCGGGCGACCGCGCTCGTCAGGTCGCAGCGCGGCTCGGGCGGTTGACGATGAGACGAAGCGAACCGTCGAACGTCGGTGCGTCGAGAAGGTGGCCGTCACGGCAATTCACTCGCATTGGTGGGCGGCGGCGCGTGCTCAGCGACGCGGGGGTGGCCGGCGGCCGCGTTGGTTGCCTTTGCCGGGCGGCGGACCGCGGTCGGGTTCCGGTTCTTCGGTGAACACCTTCACGAGGGTGCGGGCGTCGCGGGCGGCGGCGTCGGCCCGGCCGGTGGTGAAGATCGCATGCACCGATTTCGCGGTCGACGCGAGTTTGGTGAGCCGCGTCGCCCACGGCTCGAGGTCGCTGCGGCGGTAGTCGTAGGTGAAGCGGTCGTCGCCGGAGTCGGCGTTCGCCTCCCACGCGTCGCCGTTGCGACCATGGAAGCGCACGAACGCGGTGTCAGTGGTGGAGGCGGCGAGCGGTGGCAACGACGTCGGGAAGTTGGGCGGCACGTCGACGCACACGTACGACAGCTGCTGCGCGGTGAGGAACGCCATGGTCTCGTCGCGACGCTTCGTCTCGACCCAGTCGCGATGGCGGAGCTCGACCGCGACCGGCAGATCACCGGCACGGGCGCGCAGCCATTCGAGGTAGTCGAGTGCCTTGGTCCCGGGCACGAAGTACGACGGAAAGGGGAACACGAGCGCACCGAGGCGATGGAACTCCTGCAACGGCGCGACCGACGCGAGGACGCGGTCGAGCGCCACGTCGAGCGCCTGCGCCGGCAGGTCGTCCGCGTACACCTGACGGCCCGCGCGCGCGGACGCGGGAAGCAGGTCGCGCACCTCGGGCGGAAGCGAGTCGATCGGCTGAGCGTGGTGGGTGAGGAGGCGCGGCACGCGCACGTCGAGCACGAAGCCTTCAGGCGTGCGCTCGACCCATGGGGTCACCATTCGCTCGGTGAGCACCGCGAGGCCGGCGTCGACTTCGAGCACGCGTGAGTGCGCCGACCGATCGACCACCTCGTCGGGCTCGACGCTCACGCCGATGTGGATCGAGCGGGGCACGCGCTTGCCGGAGCTTCGCCCGCCGCCACTTCGCCCGCCGCTGCTCCCCCCGCTGCCACCCCCGCGAGCGCGTTGACCTCCGTTGCCTCGAGGCGCACCGCTGCGCGACTGCGCGGCACCCGACCGCTTGGACCGCGCGGGCTTCCCGCTTCGTTTGGCCGGTTCGGGGGTTTGTGCGTCGTCACTCACGGTGGGGCACCCTATGCCGCGAGGCGACCCAGCTCAGAGGTCGATTCGGCGGAGCAGCGCCACGGGGGTCTGCTCGCTGCCTTGGCCGAGGGGGTTGTCGCGCAGGAGCGAGACGACGAGGTCGGCGCTCACACCTGGTGAAGTGCCGAGGATGTTGGCTCCGATGTCGTTGGCATCGATGACGGCAACACCAATGTGCGTGTCGGTGCCACTCAGCACGGCCGCCACGGCCGCAGCCACACCATCGGGATCATCGGGACCCATCTTGGCGTGACCGTCGTACGGCGGGATGGTGCCGGTGGTCGGGCCGTCGATCGCGCGCACGGCGGGGCCAGCCACTCGGTAGAACACGCCTTTCACGCCGAACGGCTTGGTCGCGGCGGCGGCCACCGTGGCCATGAGGATCCGCGCGGCACCCGCTTCGCGGATGGCGAGCTCCATCGTGGCGGGGATGCCGAGGCCGATGCCCGACGCGGTACGACCCACGAAGCGCGACAACGCACGGGCGAGTGGACGCGGCGTGATGTCGCTCACGGGGTACGACCGCCCCTGGCAGATCGCCACCGCCTTCTCGCTCACCGCGATCACATCACCGTCGACGAGCTCGACGGCCGCGAGCGCGTCGCGCAGGCCGTCCTCGAGCGAGTCACCCGACTCGAAGAGCTTCGTGCGCACGGGCACGCGCGCATACGTGCGGCCGTCGACCGACGACTGCGCGAACAAGTGCCGTTGCGCGTTCGGCGGGTGCTCGTCGAGCAAGGTGCGCGCCGCGCGCGACCGCGCGGCGACCCACTCGTCACCGATCGTCGTGAAGTGCGCTTCCGGTGCCGCGCCAAGTCGGGTGGGGACCTCGTCGCGGGTCGTGGTGCCTGTCGCGGGTCCGGCGATCGCATCCGCGAAGAAATTCCGGAGCCACACCTCGGTGTTGATCGCACGCCAGAAGATCTGTGATGGTTCCACGTCGCCCGCGCAGAACTTGTCGAACGCGTCGGCGAGCGCGGGCGCGTTCCAATACGGACGCGCACAGAACTGCGGCGACCGGAACAGCCCTTGCACGGTCGCGCGACGCGCACGCAGCCAGCGCGTCTCCGGAGTGGTGAAACCCACCTTCCAGCGACGGGTGCGCACCTTCTCGGTGAGCACGCCGCGCAGTCCCTCGCGCAGGATGGCGCGGCTCCACCCGCGTTCGACGAGCGCTTCCGACGGGAGGCTGAGCACCCAGTCGACGAGCTCTTGGTCGAGGAACGGGAGGCGCGACTCCATCGAGAAGGCCATCGAGTTGCGGTCTTCGTAGCGGAGCAGCGACGGCAGTGAGAACGTCTGGAGGTCCGACACGAGCCGCGCCTTCAGGTTGTCCTGCGAGCGCGCGAACTTGGGCGGCGCCAGCCCCGCGACGAAGTCGGGCTCCAGCAGCGGCTTGATCGGCAACGACTTGCGACGGTCCGACAGGCGTCGTTTCACGAGTGGCATGAGCACGTCGCGCGATTCCCACGCCTCGGTCGCGAACGCGCGCAGCTTGCGGTGCTTCAACAGCTCGCGGAGGTACACGTACTGGTACGGCACGTACCCCGCGAGGAGCTCGTCGCCGCCCTGCCCGTTGAGCAGCACCGTCACCTTGGGCTGCGCGAGGCGCATCACCGACCACTGCGCATAGGGGCCGGTCGACACGATCGGCTCGTCCTGGTGCCAAACCATCCGGTCGAGCTCGGCGATGAACTCGGCCGACGTGGGCTCCGCGAACGACGGCTCCGCGTCGACCTCGGCGAGCACCGCGTCCATGTACGCGCGCTCGTCGATCGGATCGCCGTCGTAGACGATCGAGAACGTCTTCAGGTGGTCACCGAGCGACGTGGCGTCGGGCACGTGTTCGCGCAGAAGTGCGTCGGACACCTTCACGATCGATGACGAGTCGATGCCGCCCGACAGGCAGGTGCCGGCAGCCACGTCGGCCACGAGTCGGCGCTCCACCGACTTCTCGAAGCGGGCGCGGAACTCGGCCGGATCGTTCGCGCCAGTCGTGGTGAGGTTCGGTACCCAATACACCTGCTCGTGGACGCCGTGAGCGTCGACGATCGCCCAGGTCGCGGCCTGCAACGCACGCACGCCGCTGAACGCGGTCTGCGCCTGGTGATCGTGCAGGCCGTGGAGCAGGTAGTCGTAGAGCCACTGGCGATCGGGACCGGTGCGCAGCTCGGGGTCGGCAAGCAGTGCCTTGCTCTCCGACGCGAACAAGACGCGACCGCTCGCCGACGTCGCGTAGTAGAGCGGCTTGATGCCGAAGTGGTCGCGTGCGAGCACCAGTTTCGGCGCCACTGCATCGCGCACGTCGAGAATGGCGAGCGCCCACATCCCGTTGAAACGCGCGACCGCGTCGGTGCCCCACTCCACGTACGCGTGCAGCACCACTTCGGTGTCGCAGTGCGTCATGAAGGAGTGGCCCAGGGCCACGAGCTCCTCACGCAGCTCGCGGAAGTTGTAGACCTCGCCGTTGTAACTGAGCTGCACCAGGCCGTCGTCCGTGCCCACCGGCTGATGGCCGCCGTCGGGATCGATGACGGCGAGACGCCGGTGACCGAGGCTCGCGACGTCGTGCGAGAAGAAGCCCTCGCCGTCGGGACCGCGGTGCGCGATCCGCGCCGTCATGGTCGCGAGGAGCTCGGGGTCGGGTGGGCCCCAGAAGCCCGCGATGCCGCACATGGTGCGTGCAATCTAGGGCTCCGACCTGCACATCTCTTGGTGCATCTCCTGGCCGAATCCTCGGGCGAGACGGCCGTACGACTGCCGGTCCGACGCGAGCGGGTGATTCGTACCTAGGCTGTCCTCGCGTGGAACGTGCAGACCTGAATTGGCGGGGCGTGGTGATCTTCGGGTTGGCGGTGCTCTCCGTCATCGTGTTGATCAACGTCATCGACGACGACCCCGCCCAGTTGGGCGCGCCCACCGTCGACGCCGGCGTGACCACCACCACGATCCCGGGCCAGACCACCACCACGATCACCGGTCAGACCACCACGACGGCCAAGAGCGCGACGACCACCACGGTCAAGGGTGGCACGACGACCACCACCCGGTCGGTCCCCGCGGCGAAGCCGACCCTCCAGGCCGGGAGCTCGGGCGCGGATGTGATCACACTGCAGCAGATCCTCATCAGCCTCGGGTACCTCACCGGTGCCGCCGACGGCCAGTACGGCGCCGCCACCACGGCTGCGGTGAAGGCGTTCCAGACCAACGAGGGAATCACGGCCACCGTGCCCGGTGCCGTCGACGCGGCGACGTGGGCGAGGCTCCAGACCACCACGAAGCGCGCACCCGGCACCTGATCTCGACACGCACGCACGCACGTGCGCGCGTCAGTGTGCGCCCGCGCCTCGGAGTCGCTCGAGCAACGCGACGTCTCCAAACACCTCGAGGTCTGACGGCTCGCGTCGGCCCCAGAGGAACAGGTTCAGATCCGACGCGGTGCCGCGCGCAGCCGCATCGGCTTTCTCGTGTGCCGACACGACCGTCGGTCCGTCGGACGTGAACGTGATCAACCACTCACCCGCGTCGTCGCCAGCTGCACCGTGAGATGCGTCGGTGCAGTGGAGGTGGACGGTTTCACCGTCACCGGTGAGGCGATCACCGCTCAGCGGCACCGACAGGTCGAGCCATTCGCCGATGCCGTCGACGGCGAGCGCCGGGTCGATGGCCACCTCGTTCCCGGCCGAGAGGTCGGCATCCCAGCGGTGGACCGACACCTCCTGGGCCTGACGTCGGAACCAGAACGCGGTGGTGCCGTACGGCACGAACGTCCACACCGGCGCGTCGACGTCGGCGGCTTCGAGGGTCGAGACGAGCCCGGCGCTCGCGCGCCGGAACCACGCGACCGCTTCGTCCGCCGACGGCGCCTCGTTCATCGCGTCACGGTTGATGCGCGCGGTCGGTCGCGTCTCCACGGTGAGCGCCGCCCACCGCTGCACGTTGCCGACGTGCGTGACGAGATCGAGCATCACCCAGTCGCCACAACTCTGAATTGGCACATGCAGACCCGCAACTTCCGCGGCGCGCGCAAGCGCCTCGGACTGGTCGCGCACGGCCGCGAGATGTTCAGCAGGCTTCATGAAGCGAGCTTAGAAGTCACTCGCGTTCGCGCCGCATCGATGCTGTTGCAACGGTCGACGTCACGCAGGGAGGCGATCGAGAAGCCCGAGGTCGTTGTGCTGGGGGCTGTTGACACGCGGGCTCACTTCGTAGGTCTCGAACCACTCGACGGGCGCGGTGGTGAGCATCCCCTGCAGCGCGGCGACGTCGTCGAATGCGGGGTCGAGCCACGTGTCCCAGTTCGCGTCGTCGAGCACCACGGGCATGCGGTCGTGCACCCGCGCCAGCAAGTCGTTCGCGCGCGTGGTGATGATCGTGAACGTGCGCAGCCACGCGTCGGGATCGTCACGATCCTCGATCGCTTCGTCGCGCCAGATCTCCCACAACCCCGCGAACGCGAGCGGCTCGCCGTCGCGTCGACGCACCACCCACGGCTGGCGCGTCGGCTTCTTCGTGCCGTTGTCGATCTTCAGCCACTCGTAGAACGCGTCGGCGGGCACGATGCACCGACGCCTGCGGAACGCGGACTTGTACGAGTTGGTGGTGGCAACGGTCTCCGCGCGGGCGTTGATCGTGCGATCGCCGATCGCCGGGCCGTCGGCCCACGACGGCACCAACCCCCATCGCAGCGGCGACAGCACGCGCGTGGTGTCGGTCCGATCGACCTCGACCCCTTCGCGGCGGCTCGGCAGGCGCTCCCGGACGACCGGCACGACGGCTCGAGGGGTGACGTTGTAGTCGGGCTCTCGGTCCCCCACCTGGTCGTCGTCCACGCCGAAGCGATCGACCAGCAACTGGGGCGACGACGCCGTCACGAACCGTCCACACACGTTCCCTCTTTACCCGATGAGCTGCGAGCTCAGCGAGGCGGTCGGTGCTCGAGGCGGTGCACGAAGCGCAGGCCCGACCAGATCGAGTCGATGGCGCACACCTTGTTGTCGACGAGGCCCGCGTCGAGTCCGACGTCGCGCACCTCGCCTTCGCGCAGATCCGTCGCAACGCCGGAGGTGCGCTTCGGCCACGCGACCCAGAGCCCGCCGTCGGGCACCAACGCGCGCGCGAACGCGGGAAAGCGTCTCGTGAGCTCGGCGCGACGCGTCACGAAGAACACGATGACGTCACAACGGCCGCGCGCCTGATGCGTGACCTGCACACCGTCGGGCAACGACCCGAGCACGCCGTCGAATCCCGCGGGCGGCGCGACGATCGCGACGCGCGTGCCGTCGCGGATGCCGAGCTTCTTCGGCAGCGGCGTGCCCGAGTATCCGTTGACCGCCGTCACGCTCGGACCGTCACCAGCACACTCCCGCTCCCGTCCCGTTCCCGGCAACTAGACCGCGCCGGAGCGCCCGTGTCAACTGACCGCTCCATTTCCCGACCGATTCACTGGCATTTCGACATGGCCGTCACTATCCTGCGCACCACGGCACCGGCACCCGCTCGAAGCCGCCGACACACTCGACACGCAGCACGCACGCACAAGAAAAGGATTGGTCCGGAGATGGCTGTTCGACTCGGAGACGAGGCACCGAATTTCACCGCAGAGACCACGGAAGGCACGGTCACGCTGCACGACTACCTCGGCGACGGCTGGGGTCTGCTGTTCTCACACCCAAAGGACTTCACCCCGGTGTGCACCACCGAGCTCGGTGCCTTTGCCCGCCGCAAGGGCGAGTTCGACGAGCGCGGCGTGAAGCTGATCGGCGTGAGCGTCGACCCGCTCGACTCGCACCAGAGCTGGGCCGGTGACATCGAAGAGACCCAGGGCACCGCGCTCAACTACCCGCTCATCGCCGACCCCGAGCGCAAGGTCGCCGACCTCTACGACATGATCCACCCGAACGCCAACGACACCCTCACGGTGCGCTCGGTGTTCGTGATCGGCCCCGACAAGAAGGTGAAGCTCACGCTCACCTATCCGGCGAGCACGGGCCGCAACGTCGACGAGCTCCTGCGAGTGATCGACTCGCTGCAGCTCACCGCCAACTACCAGGTGGCCACGCCGGTCAACTGGGAGCAGGGCGACGACGTGATCATCGTGCCGGCCGTCAGCGACGAGGACGCGAAGGAGAAGTTCCCCAAGGGCTTCACCGCCGTCAAGCCCTACCTCCGCATCACCCCGCAGCCGAACAAGTAGCACCGGCCGCACCCGAGTGGGCCCACGCCCACCACCCAACTGTCGTCAAAAGCCCGCCCGTGGGGCGGGTTTTTGACGCC
>JBEVLJ010000306.1:0-5084 GCA_040509195.1 Acidimicrobiia bacterium | reverse complement strand
TGGCCGCTCAAGGCCGACGCGCTCGTCGTGAGCAGCCCCGCCGCGGCCGATCTTGCGCGTGAAGCGCGCGATGCGCTCGTGCAGCGTGGCGAGCACGTGGTGAGCGAGCCGCTCTACGTGGGCGGCGCGAGCCGCTTGGCGCACGATGCCGACGCGTTCGCGCCGCCGAACAACGCGGCGCGTCTGCTCGAGTTGCTCGAGCACCAGGTCGAGGTGGTGTCGCTCGTGCGCGACCTGCTCGACGAGCAAGGCACCCGTGTGTCGATCGGTGCCGAGAACCCACTCGACGAGCTGAGCGACTGTTCGATCGTCGTCGCGCCGTACACCGTCGACGGCGAAGTGGCCGGCACCGTCGGCGTGCTCGGACCCACCCGCATGGACTACCGCCAGGCCCTCGCGGCCGTCGAAGCCATCTCCGAACAACTGGGACGCGTGTTGTCGTGACCGATTACTACGAGGTGTTGGGCGTCGCGAGGAATGCGACCGACGACGAGATCAAGCGCGCGTACCGCGCGATGGCGCGTCAGCATCACCCCGACTCCAACCCGAACGATCCCGAAGCGGAAGGTCGCTTCAAGGAGATCACCGTCGCGTACGAGGTGCTCAAGGATCCGGAGCGCCGTCGGCGCTACGACGTGTTCGGTGAAGACGGCGGCCGCGCGCGTGGCCCCGGGGGTCCGGGTGCGGGCGGTCCCGGTCCGGGCGACGCGTTCGGCTTCGGGGACATCTTCGACGCGTTCTTCGGCGGCGATCCCTTCGGCAACCGTGGCAACGCCGGTCCGGCGCGCGCGCCCGACGCCGAGGTGGTCGTGAACCTCGATCTTGCACGAGCCGCATTCGGCACCACGTCGACGGTCGAAGTGCGCATCCCCGTTGCGTGTGATCGCTGCGATGGATCGGGCTGCGAGCCGGGCACGCACCCGGCGCGCTGCGACGTCTGCGGTGGCGCGGGTGAGGTACGCGAGGTGCGCCGTTCGATCCTGGGCCAGATCGTCACCGCTGCCCCGTGCGTGGCGTGCAGCGCCACCGGCAGTCGCATCCCCACGCCGTGTCGCGACTGCCGCGGCGACGGTCGTGTGCGCGCCACGCGTGCCATCGACGTGGAAGTGCCCGCGGGCGTCGACGACGGGCAACGCTTGCGGCTCGCGGGTCGCGGCCCGGCCGCACCCCGCGGCGGCGTCGCCGGCGACCTCTACGTCACGCTCCAGGTTGCGCCCGACCCTCGTTTCGAACGCCTTGGCGAAGACCTCTTGCACGTGCGCCGCATCTCGTTCGCTCAGGCGGCGCTCGGGTGTCACCTCGACGTCGAGACCCTCGAAGAGCCCGAAGAGCTGATCGTGGCGCCGGGAACCCAACCCGGTCACGTCTTCCGGCTCAAGGGCCGCGGCGTGCCGGCGTTGCGCGGGCGCGGGCGGGGCGATCTGCTCGTGCGGGTCGACGTCGACGTGCCGGCGCGCCTCACCGGCGAGGAAGACGCGCTCTTGCGTCAGTGGGCCGAGATGCGCGGCGAAGACGTCGCGGCCGCGCAGGACAAGGGCGTGTTCTCGCGATTGAAGTCGGCGTTCCAATAGACGCCTCCGGCTTCCCGAGCGCGGTGCGCGCCACTGCGCACACGTATCTCGACCGGCTCGACGACGAGTGCACGCTCACCGGTGATGCCGCGCATCACCTCCAGCGTGTGCGACGCGTGCGCGCCGGCGAGGTGCTCACCGGCGCCGACGGGCACGGGCGGTGGCGCATCTACGACGTGGTCGCCAACCACGCAGACGGCGGCGCACGCGGTCTTGCGCTGCGCGCGACGTCGGAGGTGATCCGCGAGCCACACCTCACACCCGCGCTCACGGTCGCGTTCGCCCTCACCAAAGGTGAGCGGCCCGAGCTCGCCGTACAGAAGCTCACCGAGCTCGGGGTCGACACGATCGTGCTGATGCGCGCGGCGCGTTCCGTCGTGAAGTGGGACGACGCCAAGGCGACCACTGCCATCACCCGCCTGCGCGCGATCGCGCGCGAGGCAGGCGCGCAGAGCCGTCGGGCGCGCCTCCCGGTGCTCGACGGTCCGGTCCTCCCCAGCGCGTTCGCCGGGCGCGTCGGGCTGCTCGTCGGCGACGGTCGCGGCGTCGCGGCGCACGAGCTCGTGCTCCCGACGTCGGGGGAGTGGGTGATCATGATCGGCCCCGAAGGCGGTTTCGACGCGACGGAGCTCGAGCAGTTCGGCGATGCACCCCGAGTGGCGGTGGGCCCGTTCGTGCTGCGCGCCGAGACGGCTGCCCTCGCGGTGGCCAGTGCCGTTGCCGGCCGCCGACGCGCCGAGCGCTGACACCAACTCCTTCGGTGGCGGCACCGGACGACCGCGGTGAGTGGTGGTGGAGGGCCGAAACTGATACTCTGCGCGCGGGAACTGGAGGGGGTTGGGGTCGATTGATGATGGACGAACGGTTTGTTGGCGACCGCCTTCGTGCGATTCGTCGCCAGAAGGGCTTGTCCCTGCACGACGTCGAGGCGCGCTCCAATCAGGAGTTCAAGGCCTCGGTGCTCGGTGCGTACGAGCGCGGCGAACGAGCGATCTCGGTCCCGCGTCTCCTGCGCCTGGCTGAGCTGTACCGGGTCCCCGCGGATCAGCTGCTGCCCCGCACCGCGGCTGAAGCCGACATCGACCTCACCGACGCCACGGCCGCCAACGGCGAAGGGTTCACGATCGACCTCGTGCGGCTCCACGAGCTCGACGACGAAGACGCCGCCGTCGTCGCCCGCTATGCGGCCACCATTCAGCTGCAGCGCCAAGACTTCAATGGGCAGATGCTCACCATCCGCCACGACGACCTCCGGGTGTTGGCGGCGGTGATGGGTCACAGCGCCGAGGAGCTCGGGTCACGCCTCGACAGCCTCGGTCTTCGCGCCGTGTCCACGTGACGCCCTCGCCGGCCGTCTGACCGAAGACCTCCCCGATCGCCACTCCGCACGGCTACGCTCAGCACGACGTGCCGACTCCGTCGTCGACCCAGAACTCCATCGTCAGGATCTCGGTCCCGGGCAACCACTTGATGGTGGGCCTGCTCGGTCAGCGCGACGAGTTGCTGCACCTCGTGCAGGACGCGTTTCCCGTCGACATCCACGTGCGGGGCAACGAGATCACGATCCGAGGCGCGGAGGCCGATGCCGAGCGTGTCGGCCGGCTGTTCGAGGAGATGGTGGCGTTGGCCGATGGCGGTCACGTGCTCGACACAGAAAGTGTCGGTCGTTCGATCGACATGCTGAAGCGTGACGAGCGACCCACCGACGTGATGCGCACCGAGGTGTTGCGCGGGCGCAAAGCCGTACGCCCGAAGACGGCAGGGCAGAAGCGCTACGTCGATGCGGTGGCGGCGAACACCGTCACGTTCGGGATCGGCCCAGCCGGGACCGGCAAGAGCTATCTCGCGGTCGCGCTCGCGGTGCAGGCGCTGCAAGCGAAGCAGATCAACCGGATCATCCTCACGAGGCCGGCCGTGGAGGCGGGGGAGCGACTCGGCTTCCTCCCCGGCGACATCCTCGCCAAGGTCGACCCGTACCTGCGTCCGCTCTACGACGCGCTCTACGACATGCTCGAACCCGAAGTGGTGGGTCGTCTGATGGAGCGCGGCACCATCGAGGTCGCGCCCCTCGCGTTCATGCGCGGTCGCACGCTCAACGACTCGTTCATCATCCTCGACGAGGCGCAGAACACCACCGCCGAGCAGATGAAGATGTTCCTCACGCGACTCGGGTTCGGTTCCAAGATCGTCGTCACCGGCGACGTCACGCAGATCGACCTGCCCGATGGTCGCGGCCGGTCGGGCCTGCTCGCAGTGCGCGACATCCTCGACGGGATTCCCGATCTCGCGTTCGTGGAGCTCGACTCCCACGACGTGGTGCGCCACCGCATCGTTGCCGACATCGTGAACGCGTACGAACTGAGCGAGGCCCGAAGAGACGCCGCACGCCACGTGCAGACGCAAACCTCGGCGCAGACGCAATCCTCGGAGACCCGATCGTCGGAAATTGGGCGCCAGTGAGCATCTACGGCTCCGACGAGCAGTCGTCGGTGGCGATCGACCTCGCGCGTTGGATTCGCCTCGCGCGACTCGTGGTCGACGAGGAACGGGTGCCTCCAGATGCGGAGTTGTCGCTGATCTTCGTCGACGAGCCGACCATCACCGACCTCAACACGCGTTTCCTCGACGGCAACGGCCCCACCGACGTGCTCGCCTTCCCGATCGACCACGACCAACTTCCGAGCGGCCGCCGTCCCGACGCGGGCGGCCGAGGCCCCGGATCGCCGGTCGAGGCCGACGGGCCGCCGATGGTGCTCGGCGACGTGGTGATCTGCCCCTCGGTCGCGAAACGCCAAGCGCCGGAGCACGCCGGCACGCTCGACGCCGAGCTCGCGTTGCTCGTGGTGCACGGCACGTTGCATCTCTTGAATTACGACCACGCCGAGCCGGCCGACGCGACCGCGATGCAACAGCGTGAACAAGAGTTGCTCGGCGCGTTCGCGCAGCACGAACCACCGCCCGACTTGACGGCAGACCCGGCCTCATGAGCAGCACCGACTGGATCCTGCTCGTGATCGTGATCGTGCTGTTCGCGGTGTCGATCTTCCTCGCGATGGCGGAGACCGCGTTCGTGCGCATGAATCGCATCCGTGCGCTCGCGTTGGCCGACGAAGGCAGCCGGCGAGCAGAGCATCTCCTGCGCATGCTCGAGCACCCCGAGCAGACGCTCAACGCGCTGCTGCTGCTCGTGCTCGTCACGCAGCTCACGTCGGCCACGTTGCTCGGTGTGATCCTCGAAGGCACCGCAGGTGCGCTGGGTGTGGTCATCGGCATCGTGTTGCAGATCGTGCTGTTCTTCGTGGTCGGTGAAGTGGCACCGAAGACGTATGCCGTGCAGCACACCGAGGCCGCAGCGTTGCGATCCACACCGTTGCTGTGGTTCCTCACCAACTTCGCGCCGCTGCGTCTCCTCTCACGCGGGCTCATCGGCGTCGCGAACGTGGTGCTCCCCGGCAAGGGCCTGAAGGAAGGCCCGTTCATCACCGAGGAGGAGATCCTCACCATGGCCGACGT
>JBEVLJ010000305.1:0-3720 GCA_040509195.1 Acidimicrobiia bacterium | reverse complement strand
CGTCGATGCCCGCGATGATTCGCACGTCGGGCCAGATGTGGAATGCGGCCGGCGAGCAGCAGGACACGCTCTGTGTGATCCCCGATTCGAGCTACGCGGGTGTGTACGACGTCGTGATCGAAGACTGCAAGGTCAACGGCGCATTCGATCCCGCCACCATGGGTTCGGTGCCCAACGTGGGCCTCATGGCGCAGCAGGCCGAGGAGTACGGCTCGCACGACAAGACGTTCAAGATCCCGGCGGCGGGCACGGTGCGCGTGGTCGACGGCAGCGGCGCGGTGCTCATGGAGCACGCAGTCGACGCCGGCGACATCTGGCGCGCCTGTCAGACCAAGGACGCGGCAATCCGCGACTGGGTGAAGCTCGCAGTCAACCGCGCTCGCGCCACCGGCGCGCCCGCGGTGTTCTGGCTCGACGGCATGCGCGCGCACGACGCGCAGCTGATCGCGAAGGTGGAGACCTACCTCGGCGAGCACGACACCGACGGGCTCGAGATCGAGCTGATGTCGCCGGTCGAGGCCACCGCCTTCTCGCTCGAGCGCATCCGCCGTGGCGACGACACCATCTCCGTCACCGGCAACGTGTTGCGCGACTACCTCACCGACCTGTTCCCGATCATGGAGCTCGGCACCAGCGCCAAGATGCTCTCGATCGTGCCGTTGATGAACGGCGGGGGACTGTTCGAGACCGGTGCGGGTGGTTCGGCGCCGAAGCACGTGCAGCAGTTCGTGCGTGAGGAGCACTTGCGCTGGGACTCGCTCGGTGAGTTCCTCGCGCTGGCTGCGTCGCTCGAGCACCTCGCCACCGTCGCCGACAACGCGACCGCACAGGTGCTGGCCGACACGCTCGACCGCGCGACCGGCACCCTGCTCGACGAGGGCCGCTCGCCGTCGCGCAAGGTGAACGAGCTCGACAACCGTGGCAGCCACTTCTACCTCGCGCTCTACTGGGCACAGGAGCTGGCCGGGCAGACCACCGATCCTGCGTTGGCAGCGCTCTTCGCGCCGGTCGCCGCGGCGCTGGCCGCCGACGAAGCCACCATCGTCGCCGAGCTCAACGGGGTGCAGGGCAAGCCCGTCGACATCGGCGGCTACTACTTCCCGAATCCCGAGCTGGTCACCGAAGCCATGCGGCCGAGCCCCACGTTCAACGCCATCATCGACGACCTGGCCGCCAGCGCCTGATCGCGGCGTCTGATGCCCGAGCACGTTCACGTCCACGTCCCGCACGAGCTCGAAGGCCACGCCGGCAACGGTCACGCCGACGGGTCGTCGAATTCCGAGCGCTGGATGGAGATCATCGCGGCGTTCCTGCTCGCGGTCACCACGTTGTGCATCGCGTGGAGTGGATACCAGGCGGCGAAGTGGAGTGGGCTGCAGGCACGTCGGTACACGCAGGCCAGCGCGGCGCGCAGCCTGGCCAATCGCGACCAGACGACCGGCTCGCAGGCGCGCATCCAGGACCTGTTGAACTTCAACCGGTGGCTCGAGGTGACCACGCAGGGCAACGTCGAGCTGCAGCAGCTCTACGAGCGGCGCTTCCGCGACGAGTTCCGTCCGGCGTTCGACGCGTGGATCGCGCAGGACCCGTTGCAGAACGTGAACGCGATCCCGTCACCGTTGCGCATGCCGCAGTACGTGCTCGAGAGCGAGCAGCACGCAGAGAAGCTCGAGAAGCTCGCCGACGTGCGCTTCGAGCAGGGGAAGATCGCGACCGAGAACGCCGACAAGTACGTGTTCACCACGGTGTTCTTCGCCGCGGTGCTCTTCTTCGCCGGCATCTCGCTGCGCTTCGAGTGGATGCGCCTGCGCATGGTCATGCTGGGCTTGGCGTCGGTGTTCCTGATCTACGGCCTGATCCAGCTCGCCACCATGCCCACCCACTAGCCACCGCGAGCGATGGACCGCTAGACGGTGCCCTTGCGGCGCAGGTAGTGGAGGGTGAAGAAGCCGAACACCGGCGGCAGCGCAAACGTGATGCCGCGGAACACGAGCACGGTGGCGAGCGCGACGTTGGCGTCGATGCCGAAGCTCGTGAGGCCGGCGGTGAGCGCGGCTTCCTGCACGCCGATGCCGCCGGGTACCGGTGCGGCCCCGCCGAGCATGCCCGCGCCGATCTGCACCACCATGAGCTGCGCGAAGTCGAGGTGCGCGCCGAACGCGAGCAGGCACAACCCGAGCAGCGCGGGGTAGACCAGGTTGCCCATGGTGTCGCCGCCCAGGAGCAGCATCGCTTTGCGCGGGTTGCGCACCACCGCCCAGATGTCGCTGGCCGCTTGCTTCACCGCCGGCACGACTTTGCCGCGGATCTTCGGCACCAGGAGCACGATCCCGATGAGCGCGGCGACGATCGCGATCACCCAGAGGCTCGCGCTGCCGCTCGACGACCCCGAGTTGAAGTCGAACGTGGTGGCGGTGAGCGAGACCGCGATGAGGAACAGGATCATCTGGATCGCGCCACCGACCCCGGTGCTCAACACCATCGCGCTGCCACCCGACGCGAGCGGCACGCCTTGCTTGTGCAGGTAGTCGAGCTGGAGCGCGGTGCCGCCGATCCCGTTGGGCGTGATCAGGTTCAAGAAGCTGCACGCCAGTTGCACGAGCACGGTCGGCACGAAGGCGAGGTTGCGATTCACGCACCCCATGAGGGCGGCGGCCCATGACATCGGGACCAGCGGGTAGAGGACCAGCGCGAGGAACGCCCACGCCCACGTCGCCGTCTCGAACTCGTGTTGCACCGAGCTCCAGTCGACGCCTTCGAGACTCGAGATCGCGATGACGAGCGCGAAGAGCACTCCGGCGAGGATCCCGATGTTCGCCCACGACAGCCGCTTCACCTTGAGGGGCGGCGCTTCCTCTGCGCCGGTGGCCGTGGCGACGAACGCGCGCAGCGCCTTGAGATCCTTGCCGAGGTGCTTGTGCCCCTGGGTGATCCCCGACGGCATGGCGGCCGGCTGGATGAGTGGGAGCAACGCGCCGGTGCGCTCGGCCCCGAGCGCAGTGACCGTGGCCGAGATGGCCTGCTCGTGACCGACGAGGATCGCGGTCAGCACCAGGACCGACGCGTCGTCGCGATCGATCCAGTACGACTCGCCGCCGACGTCGGCGTTCGCAAAGTCGTCGAGCGCGGCCGCGCCGTCGTCGGACAGACGAATGCGCTGACCGTCGAGGTTGCCGTGACTGATCCCGGCGGTGTGCAGCTCCGAGACTTCGTGCCAGATCGCCGCGAGGGCGACCGCGTCGAGGCGCGACGGATCGACGTCGACGATCGGCGTGCCCGACGGCGGAGACGTGACGAGCAGCGCGGCGTCGGCACCGCCGATTCCCGTTCGGACGACGCGCGGTGCGCGCACCTGGGATCGCTCGGCGAGCATGAGCGCGTACCCGACGTGCTCGACCTGTTGCAGCCGAGTCCCCGCGATGTCGAGGCCCGGCTCGCGATACATCGCGCGGTGCCACACCCTTGCGAAGATCTCGGCGTCTCGTTGGTCGCGCCCATACGCGTCGACGCGCACGGCGCGACCATCGTCGAGCGTCGCGTTCATCACCGAGGCGCGCGGAATGGTGAACCCAGCAACCTCGACGTTCGTGGCTGAGAGCCCGAGGTCGCTCAGCGCGGCGCGCACCTCGGCGCTGGACAGCCGCCCAGACGGTGCACCGAAGAGGTAGGTGACCAGTGCAGCAACCGCGACGCCGAGAAGGGCGCCGCCGAGCACATCGG
>JBEVLJ010000304.1:0-8206 GCA_040509195.1 Acidimicrobiia bacterium | reverse complement strand
CGTTCACGAGGAAGTTGATGTAGAGCACCTGTGACGCGGAGAACGGCTGCCCGGCCGCGATGTTGAGGATGCTCGCGCCGAGGAACGTGATGATGTAGGCGACGAGCTCGAGCATCACGAAGCGGATGTACTTGTTGAGGTTGTCGTAGATCACGCGGCCGCCGCGCACCGCGCGCATGATCGTGGCGTAGTTGTCGTCGGAGAGGATCATCCGACTCGCGTTGCGCGACACCTGCGTACCTGATCCCATCGCGATGCCGATGTCGGCGGTCTTGATCGCCGGTGCGTCGGTCACGCCGTCGCCGGCCATGGCGACGACGTCGCCTTTCTTCTTGAGCGTCTCGACGAGCAGCAGTGAGAACGCGGTGAGCCCCATCGAGGTCCCGACCGCAACGTTGCCGTAGTGGCTCTTGCCGTACGCGATGAGTGACAGCGCGCACACCGCGAAGAACAGGCCGACGAGGCCCGCGGTGATCATCAAACCCTTGGTCATGATCGACGCGTCGCGCGGTCGGGGCGCGAGCTCCATGAGACCCTGCGACGCCTGATCGAAGCCGATGGCCACACCGAGCGGGGCGTTCACGAGGAAGTTGATGTACAGCACCTGCGACGCGGAGAACGGCTGGCCTGCCGCGATGTTGAGGACGCTCGCGCCCAGGAACGTGATGATGTACGCAACGAGCTCGAGCATCACGAAGCGGATGTACTTGTTGAGGTTGTCGTAGATCACGCGACCGCCGCGCACTGCGCGCATGATCGTGGCGTAGTTGTCGTCGGAGAGGATCATCCGACTTGCGTTGCGCGACACCTGCGTGCCTGATCCCATCGCGATCCCGATGTCGGCGGTCTTGATCGCCGGCGCATCGTTCACGCCGTCGCCGGCCATGGCGACGACATCGCCCTTCTTCTTGAGCGTCTCGACGAGCAGCACCTTGTGCTCGGGTGCGACACGCCCGACCACGCCGATGTCGTCGATCTGCGCCAAGCGCTCGTCGTCGGTGAGCGCCGCGAAGTCGGCGCCGAGCATCGCGGTCCCGGGGATGCCGAGCTGGGTTGCGATCGCGGCACCGGTGACGACATCGTCACCGGTGACCATGCGCACGCGGATGCCGGCGCGCTGGGCGTCGTGTACGGCCTTCATCGACGCCTCGCGGGGCGGATCGACCATCGCGACGATCGACGCCATCTCGAGGTCGGTGACGTAGGCCAGGAGATCGCCGTCGGGATCGAACGTCGCCGGGTCGAGGTCACGCGTTGCCGCCGCCATCACGCGCTGCCCCGCGCCGCCCATGCGCGCGATCACGTCGTCGGCCTTCTGCTGCAGGTCGTCGTCCCACGGAAGGCTCCCGCTTGGCGCGTACGCAGTGGTGGCGCGCTCGATGACCGCGGGCGCAGCGCCCTTCACGAAGCAGCGCACCACCGGGGTGCCCGAGGCGTCGGTGGCGGAGTTGAACGTGGCCATGAGCTTGTAGGTGGGGTCGAAGGGCAGCGTGGCCAGCCGCGGGAACTGATCGCGGCTGGCGTCGATGCTGATCGCCGCTTTGTGGGCGAGCACGAGCAACGCGCCCTCGGTGGGGTCGCCGACCACCACGCCGTTCACGAGGGTGGCGTCGCTGGCGATCACGTAGGGGAGCACGGCATCGTCGATCGACGCGGAGTTGCCGGCCGCGTGCTGGATCGTTCCCTCGAGGCTGTACCCGATGCCCGAGATGGTGTAGCGGTCGACTGCGTCGACGAGCTCCACCGCGGTCATCTGGTTCATGGTGAGCGTGCCGGTCTTGTCGGAGTTGATCGCCGAGGTGGAGCCGAGCGTCTCGACCGACATGAGGTCTTTCACGATTGCGCCCTCGCCGGCGAGCTCCTTCGCGCCGCCCGAGAGGATCACCTGCAAGACGGTCGGCAGCGCGGTCGGGATCGCCGCGATGGCGAGCGCGATCGCGGTGACGAACAAGCTGTCGGCGGACTGCCCCCTCGAGATCCCGAGGGCGAACATCACGATCATCGTGACGAGCGCGGCGGCGCCGATCCACAGCGTCATCGTGTTGAGCTGCTTCGTGAGTGGCGTCGCCTCCTTCGGCGCCGCGGTGAGCATCCCCGCGATCTTGCCGACCTCGGCGTCGGCGCCGCGCGCCGTCACCAACATGACGCCACTGCCGTGCGTCACCGGCGTGTTCATGAACGCCATGTTCGACTGGTCGCCCGCGCCCACATCTGCGTCGGCGAGCGCGTCGGTCGACTTGGACGCCGGAACGCTTTCCCCGGTGAGCGCCGACTCGTCGATGTCGAGCGAGCTCGCGGCGATGATCCGCCCGTCGGCCGCGACGTTGTCACCCGCGGTGATGACCACGACGTCGCCGCGCACGACCGCTTCGGCAGGGATCGACGCTTCGACGCCGCCGCGGCGGACACGCGCGGTCTGCTTCGTCATCGACTTCAGCGCGTTCATCGCGCTCTCGGCCTTGCCCTCTTGGCGTAGGCCGACCACTGCGTTGACCACGGTCAAGATCAGGAGCAGCGCGCCGGTGCTCCACTCACCGATTGCGAACGACACCACCGACGCGATGAGCAAGATGATCTGCATGTAGGCCGCGTACTGCGCGAGGAAGCGTCGCCAGCCGGGAACGCCGGCCTCGGCCGGGAGTGCGTTCGGCCCTTCGTTCGCCAACCGGGACGCAGCCTCGGCCTCGGTGAGGCCGGACGCGGGGTCGACGCCGAGCTGCGCCGCGACGTCGTCGGCCGGTGTCGCGTACCACCGCGGCGCGGCGCGCTGGCTCTGGTCGGTGGAGGTCATGCAGGCAGCGTCATCAGTACGGGGTCGGGATCTGGCGCGGCTCGATGTGTCGCTCGTGCGCACTCTCGTTGCCGTGGACGTCGCGCTCGGGAAGCTTGACCTTCTTCGTACTCGGCTTCTCGTACGGCACCTGGGACAGCAAGTGAGAGATCACATTGAGCCGCGCGCGCTTCTTGTCGTCGGAGTGAGCCACGAACCACGGGGCCCACGCGGTGTCGGTCGCGGCGAACATCGCGTCGCGCGCACGGCTGTAGTCGTTCCACTTCGTGTACGAGAGCAGGTCCATGTCGGAGAGCTTCCAGATCTTGCGGGGATCGTCGATGCGGCTCTCGAGTCGACGCGTCTGCTCCTCCGGGCTCACTTCGAGCCAGTACTTCACCAGGATGATCCCGGATTCGACCATCGACTTCTCGAAGTCGGGCACGGTGTCGAGGAACTTCTGCGAGACGTCATCGGGGCAGAATCCCATGACGCGTTCGACGCCGGCTCGGTTGTACCAACTGCGGTCGAAGATGACGACCTCGCCTGCAGCGGGGAAGTGCTGGATGTAGCGCTGCACGTACATCTGTGACTTCTCGCGGTCGGTGGGCGCGGGCAGCGCCACGACGCGGAACACCCGCGGGCTCACGCGGTCGGTGATCGCCTTGATCGTTCCACCCTTGCCGGCGGTGTCGCGGCCTTCGAACACCACGCACACCTTCGAGCCGGTGCCCTTCACCCACTCCTGCATCGCGACGAGCTCAGCGTCGAGCGTGCGCAGCGCGTGTTCGTATTCGCGAGTCTTCATCTTGGTGTCGGGGCCAGCTGCGGCATCGGCGCCAGGCGCGGTGTCGGGAACGTCAGCCGTCGCTTTGCCGTCCTTCTTGGTCACGAGTCGCTCCTTGTGTCGCGTCCGAGGGCCACCTGCACGAGTCGTCGCGGGCCGCCGCGCCGGACTGTCCCGACGATCGCGGCCGGTGACATGCCGGGGTGGTGTGGTGCGATGCGCACGCGCAGCGCGCCCGGGCGCACCGCGAAGCGCACCGGCGAGTCGAAAGTGAGTGCTTCACCGTCGACGCCGGCGTCGATCGGCTTGGTCGAACGGATCACGAGCTCGTGGTCGTTCCACTCGCTCCACCCGGAGAACGACGACCCGCGCCCGGCCGTCTCGAGGGTGACGAAGCGTGCGAGCTCCGAAGCGTTGTTGATGTCGATCGAGATGATCCCGAGCACGCCTTCGTCGAGGCGCTCGCGTGTGCCGAACCCGCCGATGCCGCTGAGCCGGTACACGTTGTTCGACACCAGGATCAGGTCGGGGTCGCCGTGGTCTGCCACGCTCGAGCCCTCCACCTCGAAGTCGAACTGCGAGTAGTCGTTGCCGAGCAGGTCGGGCAGCATCTTCACCGCCGTCTTCACCTTGTCGTCGCGATACTCATCCGACTGCACGATGGCGGCGTACAGGCCGAGCGACACGTTGTTCACGAACACGCGGTCGTTCACGGTGGCCAGGTCGACCCGACGTTCGAATCCGTCGCCGAACGCGTCGAGGGCACCGACGACGTCGTCGCGATCGACGCCCAAATCGAGTGCGAAGTGGTTCCGAGTGCCGGCAGGGATGCACACGAACGGGAGGTCGTGCTCGGCGGCGATCGTGGCGACGAGCGCCTGCGATCCGTCGCCGCCGGCCATGCCGATCACGTCGGTGCCGCGCGCGACTGCGTCGCGGGCGAGCTGCTCGAGGTCGTCGCCCGGATGGAGCACGACGGTCTCGATGCCCCGCGCGCTCGCGGCTGCGAGGAACTCCTCGTTCGCCTTGCCGCCGCCGGATCGGGGATTCGCGATCAGCACGGGATGCTTGGCGGCGCCGACGGGAGCGCCCGGTGGCGCCTGGACGCGCAACGCTTGCTTGTCTGCGCCGAGTGCGATGCGCGCGAGGGCCGACGTACCGAGCCCGAGGATCAGGACGACGGCGATCTTCCACACGCTGTGGTCGCGGACGAGCGCGACCACCGCACCGACCAGCGCGGCAAGTGTGACGATCGCGGCGACGATGCGCGTGATGCCGCGCTTGGTGAGCGCGAACCAGAGCGACCACGAAGCGGTGAGGAGCAAGACGAAGGCGACGACGAGCGCCGCCCACTCGTTCCAGAACAACAGGACCGCTGCAATCAGCGACGCGACTCCCACGAGCAGCGCGCCGATCGCTGCGAGCTGTCGAACCCGGTCGCTCGTGTCGTGCCGAGACATTCCCCATCCTTGGTTCGCGCGCGTCGGCAACCCTCACACCAATGATCGCGTGCGCGCAAGGCCGCGCGCCGATCGCCCATTGATGTGTTCGTCGACCGTCGAGTTGACAGACTGCGTTGATGCTCGCCCGTTACGTCCCCGGGATCCGTGCGGTGCGCACCTACGAGAAGGGCTGGGTGCGCGCGGATGTGATCGCCGGACTCGTGCTCGCCGCGATCCTCGTCCCGCAAGGAATGGCCTACGCGCAGCTGGCGGGCCTGCCGGCGGTCACCGGCCTGTACACGACCGTCGCGTGCCTCGCGGGATACGCGATCTTCGGTCCGTCGCGCGTGCTGGTGCTCGGACCCGACTCGTCGGTGTCACCGCTCATCTTCGCTGCGATCACCCCGCTGCTCGTCACCGGAGATCCGGGATCGGCCGTGGTGCTCGCCGGCATGTTGGCGTTGCTCGTCGGTCTGATCGAGATCGCACTCGGCATCGGTCGACTCGGCTTCGTGAGCGACTTGCTGTCGAGTGAGGTGCAGGTCGGATACATGAACGGGCTGGCCGTCACCATCGTCGTGAGCCAGCTGCCGAAGTTGTTCGGCTTCTCGACGGACTCCGACGGGTTCTTCGACGAACTGCGGGAGTTCGTCGAACACCTCGATCGCACGCAGACTGAGGCACTGCTGATCGGCCTCGGCGCGCTGGTCGTCCTCCTCGTGTTGCCGCGGATCACGCGACGGGTGCCTGCAGTGCTCGTCGCGGTCGTCGGTGCGACGGTCATCTCCGCCGCGTTCGACCTCTCGGCGGTCGGCGTGTCCACGGTTGGGTCGCTGCCGAGTGGCCTGCCGACGCCGAGCCTGCCGTGGACGTCGATCGATGACGTCGGGCCGTTGTTGCTCGCGGCGATCGGCATCGTGCTCGTGTCGCTCACCGACACGATCGCGACCGCGTCGAGCTTCGCGGCGCGTCGCGGCGACGAGCTCGACGCGAATCAGGAGATGATCGGGATCGGCGCGGCCAACCTGGCCGCCGGGTTCTTCCAAGGCTTTGCCGTCTCGACGAGCGGCTCGCGCACCGCCGTCGCGGAGCAATCAGGCGCGAAGAGCCAGGCGGCCGGCCTCGTGGGAGCCGGCGTGTTGGTCGCACTGCTGGTGTTCTTCAATTCGCTGCTCGCCGACCTGCCGCAGTCGGCCCTCGCGGCGGTCGTGATCGCGGCGGCACTGTCGCTCGTGAACCTCGGTGCGCTTCGACGGTACGGACGCGCGCGACCGTCGTCGGTGGTGCTCTCACTCGTCACGAGCCTGAGCGTGATCGTGCTCGGCGTGCTGGAGGGCATCGTGATCGCGATCCTGCTCGCCGTGTTGCTCTTCTTCCGACGCAGTTGGTGGCCGCACGGCGCGGTTCTGGGACGAGCCCCCGGCGTCGAAGGCTGGCACAGCATCGATGAGCTCGCGGGAGCCACGGAGATCGCCGACGTGCTCATCTATCGGTGGGAGGCGCCGCTGTTCTTCGCCAACGCGGGCGCCTTCCGCCAGCAGATCCGGCGGCTCGTGACCGAGCGCGAGCCACAGTGGATCGTGATCCAGTGTGAGGCGATCACCGACATCGACGTGACCGCGGCCGCGATGCTCGAACAACTCGACGAGGAGCTGAACGCCGCCGGTCGACACATGGCGTTCGTGGAGATGCGGAGCCGCCTGCAAGACCTCGTTCGGCTCCACGGACTCTTCGAGACGTTGGATCGCGACCACTTCTACCCGAGCATCGAGACCGCACTCCGCGACATCAACGACGAGACGTAGGTGCCGCGATCGGGACCCTCGACACGCTCCCGACGCTGGGTTTAGGGTCGATGCGGCTCGAGGAGAGGAGCACCTCATGGACTACGTCCTCAGACTGGCTTTCCGACCGACCGTCAGCGGCGCGGACCGTGATGCAGCCCTGATGCGACGGGTGGGATGGGAATACCCCGCCGGGGTCAACGTGGTCGCGGAGTATTGGCCGATGGCGGCCGACCTCCAGGTGGTGGTGATCGCGTCGACCGATGACATCGCAGCGCTGTGGGAGCTGACCGCCGAGTGGGAAGACGTGTTCGACATCGACGTGTCGCCAGCGGTGTCGGCGAACGACGGGTTGCGCATCGGTCCCGAGGTGTTCGGTCGACTGACTCGGTTGCAGTCGTAGCGCGTCGAGCCGTCTGCGCTCTGGTCGGGGCGGGAGTCAGCCGTCGAGCGCGCCGGGGTCGGACGGGACGTCGACCGCATGCTGTCGGAGTGCCTCCAGGGGCACGATCTCCAGCGCTCGCTCATGAGTGCAGGCCAGCACCACGTGCGCAGCGGCGCCGTCGTGATGGGCGCGCAACCAGTTGACCGCGGTGACGCACCAGCGATCACCCGGGACGAGACCGGGGAAGCGGTACTGCGGCATCGGCGTGGAGAGGTCGTTGCCGATCTTGCGTTGGTGTTCGAGGAACTCGCTCGTGACGACGGCGCAGATGGTGTGGCTCCCCGTGTCTTCGGGGCCGGTGCTGCAACAGCCGTCACGGTAGAAGCCGGTCACCGGGTCGGTGCCGCACGGTTCGAGGTCGCCGCCGAGCACGTTGCGTTCCGAGGTCATGGACCCAGTATCGCGAATCGACCGCGATGCAGTTCAGGTGCGGCTGGTCCAGACGTCGGCCATGTCGTGCGCATCGACGCGCAACGCCGACCACGTCGCGCCCAATTCTTCCAGCCACGCCGTCGCTCGGGCTTCGGCGTCGGCCATGACGGTTGCCCGGGAGTCGGCATCCGCCTCGGCCTCGGAGTCGTCACGGAGCCGAAAACGGAAGGTGAAGCTGTGCAGGGTGCGTTCGTAGGTGAGTGTGCCTGCTTCGGTGAACGCGGCCTTCACCACATCGTGCGCTGCGGCATCGGTGAGCAAACGTGCGCGAACCGGCTCGGCGAGCTCACCGAAGCGTCCCCGCACCGTGACACGGAAGATGCGGAGTGTCACGAGCTGGGATGCGCGGCGACCAGCGCGAGCACCTCGTCGCCGTACCGCTCGACCTTGACCGGCCCGACGCCCGAGAGCGCGAGCAGGTCTCGCGGCGTCCGTGGGCGGGCGACGGCCACCGCCGCGAGCGTGGCGTCGTGGAAGACGACATACGCGGGCGCGCCCGATGCGTTCGAGATGCGCCGGCGCCACTCCACCAGCGCTTCGTAGAGC
>JBEVLJ010000303.1:0-6510 GCA_040509195.1 Acidimicrobiia bacterium | reverse complement strand
CCAGCGGCGTGGCGCCGAGGTCGAGGAAGGGTCGCAGGTCCGGCGCGCCGCACGAGCGGCACGGCGGAGACGCTTCAGCCACTTGCAGTGGGCAGCTGCAACGACGCGCCGGCCGTCCAGCGGAGGTCGCTGGTGATCGAGCCGTCGTCGAGGAGCCCGCGCACTCGCTGGATGCGTTGCAGGCGCGGCCCGGTGAGGTCGTCGAGTGTGAGCCCAGCCTCGGCGTAGGCGCTCACCAGCTCAACGATTCCGGTGCGCACCGTCCACTGTGGCTGGTACGCCGGTACCGCGTTGGCGAGCTTGTCGCACGAGACGCGGTAGTTGCGCTTGTCGGGCCCGGCATCCTGCGCGAGCTCGACCGAGCTGCCCGGCACCAGCTCTTCGACCAGCGCGGCCACGTCGCGGATCCGGTAGTTCTCGGTGGTCGCACCGACGTTGAACGCTTCGTCGTGCACGACGTCGCGCGGCGCTTCGAGCAGCGCGAGGAACGCGCGGGCGATGTCTTCGATGTGCACGAGCGGGCGCCACGGGGTGCCGTCGCTCTTCATGAACACCTTGCCGGTGGCGAACGCGTACCCGACGAGGTTGTTCACCACGAGGTCGCCGCGGAGTCGGTACGACATGCCGTAGGCGGTCGCGTTGCGAAGGTACGTGGGGCTGAACGTGTCGTCGGCCATGGCGGACAGGTCGCGCTCCGCGTAGACCTTCGACGTGCCGTATGGCGTGACCGGGTTGAACTCGGCGTGCTCGTCGAGCATGTCGTCACCCGCAGCGCCGTAGAGGCTGCACGACGAGGAGAAGAGGAAGCGCGGCACACCCGCGGCCTTGGCCATCTCGGCGACGTGCACGGTGGCGCGGTGGTTGATCGCGTAGGTGCAGTCGGGATCGAGATCGCCCAGCGGGTCGTTCGAGATCCCCGCGAGGTGCACCACCCCGTCGAAGCCTTCGAACACGTCGGCCGTGACGTCGCGGATGTCGGCGTCGATCGCGGTGATCTCTGCTGGGCGAGCACCGATCGAGCACGCGCGGAACAACCCGCTGTCGAGGCCGACCACTTCGTGGCCGGCGCGCAGGAAGAGGGGGACGAGCCGTTCCCCGATGTAGCCCTCGTGACCCGTGACCAAGACCCTCATCAGCTCAGTCCCAGACCTTCCACGGCGCTTCGTCGGACACCCACAGACGTTCCAACAGCTTTTTGTCGCGCAGCGTGTCCATGCACTGCCAGAAACCCGAGTACGGGTAGGCCATCAGCTCGCCGTCCTTGGCCAGGTTCTCCAAGGGTTCGAGCTCGAACTGCGTGTTGTCGCCTTCGATGTAGTCGAAGATGCCCGGCTCCATCACGAAGAACGCGCCGTTGATCCAGCCTTCTCCGGTCTGCGGCTTCTCCGAGAACTCGAGCACCCGATTGCCATCGAGCTCCATGTGGCCGAAGCGCGCCGGGGGACGCACCGCGGTGAGCGTGGCGAGCTTGCCGTGCGAACGGTGGAACGCGAGGAGATCGTCGAGGTTGATGTCGGACACACCGTCACCCCAGGTGAGCATGAACGTATCGTCGCCGAGGTAGGGCTCGAGGCGCTTGATCCGCCCGCCGGTGGCCGTGTAGTAGCCGGTGTCGATGAGCTCGACCGTCCAGTCATCGCGCTCTCCGTGGTGGAGCTCGACGGTGCCGTCGGCCACGCGCACGGTGAGGTTGGTGGCCAGCGACGAGTACTCGACCATGTAGCGCTTGATGACTTCGGCCTTGTAGCCGAGGGCCAGCGCGAAGTCGGAGTAGCCGAAATGGGCGTAGTAGCGCATGATGTGCCAGAGAATCGGCTTCCCGCCGATCTCGATCATCGGCTTGGGGAGCGTCTCGGTCTCTTCGGCAAAACGGGTGCCGAGCCCTCCTGCGAGGATGCCCACCTTCATCCCGGCGACTTTACTACTGTGCGCGCGCAGCACCGCACGGGGTGCGCCATGTGGCACAGTTGGGGCGTGCACCGGTGCTTCACACCCGCCACCACGCCGAACACGACCTCACCATCCCAGAAGGTGCTGCGGTGAAGCTCCCGAGATCCAAGGTCGAGCGCCTCGCTCGCAACCTGCGCAACCTCTCGCTCCTCCTCGTCGTCGTCTGGCTGGTGGCTGCGGGCGCGGCGATCGCGTGGGTGCAGAACGAGTTCCAGGGTGAGGCCGACTTCTGGCGATACGTCACCGCCGTCGCCGACGTCAGCACCTTCCTGATCGCTTCGGTCCTCGCCTACGTGGGCAGCGCGGTCGTGCAGGCGATCGGGCGCGTGCGTTCGAGCATCATCAGCGCGATGTTCGAGCAGTCAGCCCGGTCCGAACGCACCCTGATCGACGAACGGGAACGCGAGCAGTCCGTCGGCTGGTAGGGGGTCGACCGGCCGTGGCGAGCTCACGGGTGGGGTGGTCTGGCCAGGCCGGTGATCGCTGAACCCGACAGCGCCTGGTGATAGATCGCGACCGCGAACACATCACCGTCGAACGGGCGGTCGAGCGTGGCTTCGTTCCCGACCACCAGGGGGAACGTTGGGTCCCAGCCCGCGAGACGACCCTCCAGGCGCCACGCCGCGACGTTCTTGCCGCCCACGTACACCCGCTCGATCCCGTCGGCGAACGTGACCGCGACGTGCTCAGCCGTGGTGCGTGACGTGAAGACGTTCGGAATCGTGGGAGCAGTGAAGTCGCCGCACGAAGTTCGCAGCCGCACGCTCAGTGCATCTGCGTCCTGGCCGAGGTGCACGTTCACGTCGTGGTATTGCGTGCCGTCGGAGATCGACACGAGGCGCGCCGGGCCGGTCTGATCGAGACGGTCGGTGCGCACCCAAGCTTCGACGGTGATCGCACCGGAGCGCTTCGTCGCCTTCGCGATGCTGGCCGCTGACTCCGCGCTCCTGGCCACGCCGCCGTCGAAGTGGGGCCCGCCGCCCTCGATCCACGAGACGCCCGCTCGGCTCAGTTGCAGGTCGAGCGCGGGCGCGGCACCACTCATGTCGGCCGCAACCGTGCCGGAACCCGCGTCGAAGTCGTAGCGTGCGATCGGCGTGGGCACCGTCGCGCCGGGATCGGAGGCGGCGGCCGCCTCCACGGGGACTCGCAGCAGGTCGCACGCGAGCGTCTCGTCGCCTGGGGTGGCGAACAACGCGGCCGGGACGACCACGACGATCATCGCCACGACTGCGACGGTCACGACGTTCGACCAGGCACGGAGCGACAGCAACGGCAACGACAGCAGCCCCACCGCGACGACGGCGCCGAGCGTGTCGTAGAGCACGTCGACGATCGACGGGTCGCGCACGCCGCCGATCGCCTGCAACACCTCGAGCAATGCACCCGCGCCCGCGGCGACCACCAAGGTGATCACCGCCGCATCGCGGCGAGTGCGACCAGCGTCGACCAGCATCAGGTACACGAGCGCGGCGAGGAACATCGTGGCGACGACGTGACCCCACTTGGCCCACGTGCTCGCGTCGACGTCACCGACGATGGGGAGCCGCGTCGCAAGCCCGAGGTAGAGCGCACAGGCCACCCACGCCAGCGTGACGACGATGAGCGATGTGCGCGGCCGTCGCCACACGGAGGAGCGCGGTGCTGCGGTCGTCACAAGAGCTCCACGTCGCCCATCGTGAGCGCCCACTGGCCGAGGCTCGGCACGGGTTCGTCGATCAGCGATCGGCAGGTGAGCACGGGGCCGACCTTCGGGAGCCGCACGAATGCCTCGCGCGGCGCGACCATTCGTCGAGCGCTGCCGAGGCGAATGAGGTAGTCGGCGCGGACCGCGGCGATTCGTCGCAGCAGCGCCCGAACGGCGACGTGATCATCGCGAGGCACGACGACATCACCGACCACCGCTTCGACGGCCGACCCTCGACGCCGCAGTCGAAAGATCGCGACGCCGCGCGCGATCGAACCGTGTGTCACCGCTCGATACGCGAGGTCGGGATTGCCGTAGCGCCACGCGAGGTGTGCCGCCGTGCGGTGTGTTGCGATCCCGCGCGCCGGCGCGGTGGTGGCAAGCAACGCGTCGATCGCCTGCGCGTCGCCGAGCACCTCGGGGGCGACCACTCCCACCTCGGTGTCGACGGCCGCGCGGTCAGCGCTCTGGCGTGCACCCGCGATCGCGACCGGGAACCGCCACGCGTTGGGTCGGACCTCGACCGGAAGACGGCCGACCTCGCTCCACCCCATCTTGAGGTAGCCGGGACGGCTCTTGTCGTTCGGGGTGTTGAACACCATCTCGACGCCTTCGGCCCGGAGGGGTCCGAGCGCGCCCAGGGTGAGCTTGGTGAAGATGCCGCGGCCTTGGAACGCGGGATCGGTGGCGGTGTCGACCGCGCGGACGGCGCGCACGACGCGACCACCGGGCTCGACCAGCTCCCACCGGAGGAACGTGCGGAACCCGACCACGCGGCCGTCGACCTCGGCGAGCCAGATCGGCGACTCGCCGAGCGGACCGTCACGATGCTTCCACTCGAGGAACCGCGCGTCGGCGTCGGTCCATCCGAGGGCGCGTCGTGCCAGCTCCAGGATCGCCGGGAAGTCGGCGCTCGATCCTCGACGAACCTCGACGTCGTCGGTCATCGACGCCCGGGTGTGTCGAGGACCCCGCGCACGACTCGCTCGATGTCGTCATCCGTCATCGTCGAACCGCTCGGGAGGCAGAGGCCGGTGCGGAACACATGCTCCGCGAGCTCGCCGCCGACGACTTCGCAGTCGGCGTAGTAGGGCTGGAGGTGCATCGGCTTCCACGCCGGGCGCGCTTCGATGTCGTACGTCTCGAGGTGCTCTCGGATCTGGGTCGGCGACGCGCCGAAGCGCTCTTCGTCGACCGTCACGACCGTGAGCCAGTTCGTCGGCTCGCCGCGGGGATCGGCGGGCATGAACGCGATCCCCGGTGCTGCCGCCAACTGATCGCGGTACGCGGCGTTCACCGCGCGACGGCGCGCCACCTTGTCGGGCAACGATCGCAGTTGTGCGCGACCGACTGCCGCCAACAAATTGCTCATCCGGTAGTTGAACCCGAGCACGGAGTGCTCGTAGTGCGGCGCCTGATCTCGCGCTTGCGTGGACAGCTTGCGCGCAGAGTCGGTGTACGAAGCGTCGTGACTCACCAGCATCCCGCCGCCGCTCGTGGTGATGATCTTGTTGCCGTTGAACGAGAACACGCCGATGGCGCCGAAGGAGCCCGCAGCACGGCCCGCCCAGGTCGCGCCGAGTGCTTCGGCCGCGTCCTCCACGATCGGTACGTCGTGACGGCCGCAGATCTCCTCGATCGCCGGCCAGTCAGCGCACTGGCCGTAGAGATCGACGCCGATGAGCGCAGCGGGGAGCGCGCCGGCCGCGGCGCGTGCACGCAGCAAGTCGTCGAGTCGGTTGGGGTCGAGGTTCCACGTGGAGGTGTCGGAGTCGACGAAGATCGGGCGGGCACCCACGTACTTCACGACGTTCGCAGTGGCCACGAAGGTGAGTGTCGGGATCACGACCTCGTCGCCGGGGCGGACCCCCAACATCACCAGGGCGAGGTGGAGCCCGGCCGTCCCGCTCGAGAGCGCAGCCGCGGACGGCACGCCGACTGCCTCGGCGAACTCGCGCTCGAACGCGTCGACGTGCGGACCGAGCGGGGCGATCCAGTTCGAATCGAACGCCTCGACGAGCATCTCGCGCTCGTCGGGCCCGACATCCGGGGGAGACAGGTAGAGGCGAGACACCGGGCCAACGTTATCGGTGCCGAATCGAGGCGCCGGAAGGGACCGACGCACCCGATCTGCGTGCGTGCTCCGGACGAAGTATTTTCGGTCGGCGCATCCGGGCACGCGACCGGGCAGCAGCACACCGGAGGATCTCTTGCCCGACCGTTCGACTCGACCCGGCGAAAGCCGTCGACCCCAGTACGACCTGCCCACCGAATATGGGCCGACCCGCCCTGGCCGACCCGACTACGACGGTCCGGACTACCCGGGCCGCGACGCAGAGCTGGAGGCCGAGTTCGATGACGTCACCGTGCGCGCGGTCCACCGCGACGACGTACCGGACTCCGATGCCGCGGGTGAACACGCCGGCGCGGTGGTCGTCGCCGACCGGCACGCCGCTGATGGTGATGGTGGTGGTGGCGGCGTCGACGACGCGGGCGACGTGCCCGCCGTTGGCAAGTCGGAGGTCGATGCACCCCTCACCCGTCAGGACTACGTGAAGCAGCAGTCGCCGACCAAGCCGCCGAGATCGGCGCGGCGCAAGTGGATCACGCGCGGCATCGCGATCGCGCTCGTCATCGTGCTGATCCCCGTCGCCGTGTCGTTCGTGAACTACATGCGCCAACCCGGCACCGACTCGTTCGCGGTGCGCACCGTGAGCTACTTCCGTGACCACGGCGCCGACGGGTTCGTGAACACGATCGAGCGTTGGTGGTACACCAACAACCCGCCTCCCACCGGTGGAACACCAGACCGCATCGAGGTGCAAGGGACGTCGGGGACGGTCGCCCCCTCCAGCGGCGCGACCGTGACCACT
>JBEVLJ010000302.1:0-24106 GCA_040509195.1 Acidimicrobiia bacterium | reverse complement strand
CAATCGAGTATGACTGGTGGGGCGTGCACGGCACTCGTGCAGCCTTCGATCGCGACCGCCGTCGAGCCAACGAGCTCGAAGTGCTCGGCTGGACGGTCGTGCGATTCACGTCCGATTTCGCGGACTCGACGATCATCGCGACCGTTCGACAGCTCCTGGAACGACGTTCTGTCAGTTGACCTCGTTCCGACGCGGTCAAGCGTCAGAAAGTCGGAACTTGGAGGCGGGTCAGGGGGTCAGGCGATGCAGTCGCCGCCGAGGAGGACGCGCAGCTCGGCGAAGAGGCCGTTGCCGGCGTCGACGAGATGGTCGTCGCCGAGGCGCAACACCGTGGTCTTCTCCGGGCTCTCGAGGTGCACGAACACCGGGCTGTCGCCGGGATGCACCGACAGCAGCTCCTTGAGCCGCACGACCTTGGCATCCGACAAGCCGTTGATGCGCACCTTGATCCGCACCGGCGGACCGCCGTCGAGCACGAGCTCCGGACGGGTGACCTCCATCGCGATGATCTTCACGATGTCGTCGCGCTGATCGACCCGGCCCTTCACCACCACGATCGCGTCGTCGGCCAGCAGGTGGCCGAACTGCTGCATCGTCTTCGGGAACACCATCACTTCGAGCGCGGCGGCGAGATCTTCGAGCACGAACTGACCCATGAGGTCGCCGCGCTTGGTGTAGCGGCGATTCATGCCGGTGATCACGCCACCGACCGAACGCATCTCGCCTTCACGTGCATCGCGCAGCTCCGACAACGTGCAGTCGATGTACTTGCGCAGCGCGCGCTCCGCACCCAGCATCGGGTGCTCGCTCACGTAGAGACCGAGCATCTCCTTCTCGTGTGCGAGGCGGAGCGCCTTGGCGTACTCCACGTCGGGGATCTCGGCGCGACTCCCCGCGCCGAGCTCGGAGGCCGCGCCCGACGATCCGGAGTCGGCCACGGCGGAGAAGAGGTCGAACTGACCGGCGGCCTCGTTGCGACGACGGTCGATGACCGTGTCGAGGATCGTCTCGTGCACCTCGACCAGACCCATGCGCGGGTGACCGAGTGAATCGAAGCCCCCCGCCTTCGCGAGCGACTCGATCGTGCGCTTGTTGAGCGCGATCGGGTCGACGCGGTCACAGAAGTCGTAGAAGTCGGTGAACGGACCGCCCTCGTCACGCGCGGCGACGATGTGCGCGACCACACCCTCACCCACGTTGCGCACCGCCGACATGCCGAAGTGGATGGCCGGCTTGTCGTGGCCGGTGCCGGGTGCCGCGTCGGGATCGGCCGGGCGCACCGAGAAGTCGGAGAGCGACGCGTTGACGTCGGGGACCAACACGTCGATGCCGAGCTGGCGACACTCGTTGAGGAAGATCGCCGTCTGGTCCTTGTTGGTCTTCACGCTCGTGAGCAGCGCGGCGAGGTACTCCACCGGGTGGTTCGCCTTGAGGTATGCGGTTTGGTACGCGACGAGCCCGTAGCCGGTGGCGTGGGCCTTCGGGAACGAGTAGTCGGCGAACGGTTCGATGACCGCGAACATCTCCGCCGCGAACTTCTCGGTGTGCCCATTGTCGACACAGCCTTGGACGAAGTGGTCCTTCTCCTTCGCCATCGCCTCGCGTTGCTTCTTCGACGCGACCTTGCGCAGCGCGTTCGCCTCGGCCAGCGAGTAACCGGCGAGTCGTTGCGCGACTCGCATCAGCTGCTCTTGGTAGATCATCAACCCGTACGTGGGCGCGAGGATCTCTTCGACGTCGGCGTGGTAGTAGCTGATCGGCTTGCGGCCGTTCTTCCGGTCGGCGTACTCGTTGTGCATGTTGGTGCCCATCGGGCCCGGGCGGTACAGCGCGACCAACGCGGCGACGTCTTCGAAGTTGGTGGGCGCGAGTGAGCGCAGCAGCGCGCGCATCGGCCCGCCTTCGAGCTGGAACACACCGATCGTCTCGCCACGGCGCAGGAGCTCGAACGTTCGCTCGTCGTCGAGGGGGACGCGATCGATGTCGGGGCGCCGACCCGTGCTGCTCTCGATCAGATCGAGCGTGACCTCCATGACGTCGAGGTTGCGCAACCCGAGGAAGTCCATCTTGAGCAGACCGAGATCTGCGACACCGTTCATCTCGTACTGCGTGACGATCGGCGCGTCGTCGAGCTTGCCGCCGTCGGGCTTGCGCTGGATCGGCAGGTATTCGGTGAGCGGCTCCGGCGTGATCACCACCGCGGCGGCGTGGATGCCGTCTTGGCGGCGCAGACCTTCGAGTCCGCGCGCGACGTCGATCACGCGCTTGGCGTCGGCGTCGACGTCGTACAGCGCCCGAAGATCCGCGGCCATCTTGAAGCCCTCTTCGAACTTCGGCGTGAGCTCGAGGCACGCGGCGAGGGGCGTGTCGCGACCCATCACGAGCGGCGGCATCAGCTTCGCGATCTTGTCGCCGACCACGTAGGGGTACCCGAGCACGCGCGCGGAGTCGCGCACCGCGGCGCGCGCCTTGATGGTGGAGAAGGTGACGACCTGGGCAACGTGATCGCTGCCGTAGCGCTCGGCGGCGTAGCGGATCATCTCCCCCCTGTAGCGGGAGTCGAAGTCCATGTCGATGTCGGGCATCTCCTTGCGGTCGACGTTGAGGAAACGCTCGAACAGCAAGTCGTACTTGATGGGGTCGATGTCGACGATGCGCAGGCAGTACGCCACACACGAGCCGGCGGCACTGCCGCGGCCCGGACCCACGCGGATCCCGCGGGAACGCGCGTAGCGCACGAGATCGGCGACGATCAGGAAGTACGCCGAGAAGCCCATCGTCTTCACGATGCCCAGCTCGAACTCGACGCGTTCGAGCACGTCGGCGCCTGGCGCGTGGCCGTAGCGCTCCTTCACGCCTTCGAGCACGAGCTCGCGCAGGTACGAATCCTCGTCGTGACCTTCGGGCACCGGGAAGCGCGGGAGCGCGTAGTTGCCGAACTCGATCTCGACGTTGGCACGCTCCGCGATGAGCAGCGTGTTGTCGCACGCTTCCTCGTAGTCGCGGAACAAGTGGCGCATCTCCGCCGACGACTTCAGGTAGAACTCCTCGGCGTCGAACTTGAAGCGCTTCGGGTCGTCGATGGTGCTGCCGGTCTGCACGCACAGCAAGGCGGCATGCGACTCGGCGTCGTCGCGATGCGTGTAGTGACTGTCGTTGGTGGCGAGCAACGGCGCGCGCAGGTCGCGCGCCAGCTTGATCAGTTGCGGGTTGACGTCGTGCTGCTCGGGCAACCCGTGGTCCTGCAGCTCAATGAAGAACGAGTCACGCCCGAACACGTGTTGGAAGCGCGCCACAAGCTCGCGTGCACCGTCGTAATCGTCCTTCAACAGCGCCTGCGAGACCGCGCCACCGAGACAGCCGGACGTGGCGACGAGGCCTTCGTGGTGCTGCTCGAGCAGGTCGAAGTCGACGCGCGGCTTCTGGTGGAAGCCGTCGAGGTACGCGCTCGACGACACCTTGATGAGGTTGCGGTAGCCCTGCGTGGATTCCGCGAGCAGCGTGAGGTGGTAGATGTCGTGATCGTCGCGACGCGGGCGCTCGAAGCGACTGGTGGTCACCATGTACGCCTCGGTGCCGATGACCGGCGTGAGGTCGGTGGCGCGCGCCGCCTTGTAGAAGTCGAGGACGCCGTACATGTTGCCGTGGTCGGTGATGCCGACCGCGGGCTGTCCGTCGGCCGCGGCCGTGGCGACGACGTCGGCGATGCGCGCTGCGCCGTCGAGCATCGAGAACTCGGTGTGGAGGTGGAGGTGGACGAACGACTTGTTGCTCATGCCCGCAGGTTCAACTTGACCATTTCCCGTTGTGCACAGGCCTGTGGAGGCGCTTGTGGAGAATCACAGTGCTGTGATTCGACGATAGCGCGCCTGCTGCATGCGTGCGGGAGCCTGGCTGCATGCGTGCGGGAGCCTGGCTTCACCGGTGCCCGGAGCTGGAGCCGCGACCTCGCGTGGCAAGCAACGGGACCCGCATCTCCGAGGGAGTCAAGGACCCGTGGGCGGCCATCAGCGCCGCTTCCCGCGGCCAGGTGGGGTCGATGAACCCGTTGCTGCCCTTCGCCGCGAGGACCACGTCGCCGACCCGCCGACGCGTCGGACCGGTGGGGTCGGGACCCATCCACCCATCGTCGAGCAGCGAGTCGCGGGTGAAGACCCATGCGACGTCGTCGAACTGGGCCCGCGCCTCGTCGGCCAGCTCACGGGCCGCGCCACGACGCGCGTGGAGGTACCGGAACCGACCGTCGCCCGCGTACACGTCGACGAGCGCGTCGAGCGCGCCGAGGCCGATCCACCCGTCGGGACCGACCTGCACCTGCCCGTGGTCGGCCGTGACGACCACGGCGACGTCGTCAGGCACCGCGTCGAGCACGGCGCCGACGAGCTGATCGGCGGCCTCGAGCTCACGCGCGATCCACGGCGTGTGGAGCCCGTACGCGTGCCCGACCTCGTCGACGCCCGGGTAGTAGGCGTACACGAGCGGCTCGCCGCTCGCGATCAACGAGCGCACGTGCTCGACGAGCACTGCGGTGGTCTGCCAACCGTGGAAGTCGGCGCCGCGGAGATGGACGCCGGTGAACCCCGAGTTGCGGAACTCGTGCTTGGTGACCACGGGCACCGGCCGGCCCCGGAACGGCTCCGCACGCTGTGCTTCGCTGGGATCGGGGGGTCGCGCGCCGTTCGCCCGGTTCCAGCGGATGGTGTTCAGCACGCCCTCGTCGTCGACGCGCATGCGATATCCGGTGATGCCGTGCTCGGCCGGGGTGAGCCCGGTGGTGATCGACGTGAGCACGGCAGGCGTGGTGGACGGCACGACGGTGGTGATGGCTTGCCCGTGCATCGCGGCGAGCACGGGCGGCGCGTCGGGCGACGCGATGAAGTCCCAGCCCAGGCCGTCGAGCACGAGCAGCACCACCGCGCGCGCCCCGTTGACCGGTTCTGGCAACCAGTCGACCGGCCGCGAGCCCAGCAACGCCGGCATCACGTTCACCACGTTCGCGCCCGAATAGTCGGGCTTCACCGGCTCCATCCGCCAAACCTACGTTCCACGCCGAGCGGAAAGGCCCGAACACGCGCCCAGACGCGCGACCATGTAGCAATGGACGCGGGCCATATGCCGAGCGGTAGCGAGGCCAGAGTGCTGGCAGCGAGGCACAATTGAAAGTCTCCACGAGAGGCGATTACGCAGCACGCGCATTGCTGTCGCTGGCGCTGCACAGCTCCGAGCGGCCGACGTCGGTGAAGGAGATCGCTGAGCGCACTGGGCTCCCCCAGCCGTACCTCGAGCAGATCCTGCTGGCAGTCAAGGGCGCGGGTCTCGTGCGCTCCAAGCGGGGAGTCGGCGGCGGTTACGTGTTGGCGCGTCCGCCGAACGAGATCACCCTGGCCGACATCGTCGCCGCGGTCGATGGCCCACTCACCACGTTGCTCGGCGAGCACGACCACTGCGAGGGGCACTGCATCCTGCAAGAGGTGTGGGTGGGCGTCTCAGAGGACACGCGCCAGATCCTCGAGCGAATCACGCTCGACGAGCTCGTGCACCGGACCCGCGTCGGCCACCCCGACGTGATCGAGCGCTGACGCCGCGCGCACTCGCACCGTCGCCGCGAGCCCGTGTGGCTCCACCGGGCGCAAGTTCACGTCGCCGCCGTCGCCGGTGACGAGCTCACGCACGATGGCGAGGCCGAGGCCGAAGTGACCGTTCGGTCGTCCGTCACGCCGCGCTTCGCCTGACTGCCAGAACCGATCGAACGCTCGGGCGCACTCCTGGGCGGTCATGCCCGGCCCCTCGTCGCGCACGACGAGCTCCACGATGCCGCCGCGGGCACTCGCATCGAGGCGCACGACGCTCCCGGCCGGCGCGACTTCGAGCGCGTTGTTCAGCAGGTTGTCGACCACTTGTTCGAGGCGGCCGCTGGTTGCCCGCACCCAGGGGGCTCCACCATCGGCGCTGGGGACGATCGAAGACTCGATGTGCACCTGACGTTCGTGCGCGAACGCTTCCCACGCTTCGCGTCGGCCGGCGATCAACGCCTCGATCGACACCGGCACGGGATCCGACACGGCCTTCCCCGCTCGGGCCAACGCGAGCAGACCGTCGACGAGGCGCGACAGCCGCTCGACCTCCGCGAGCGCACCGTCGAGGTCGTCGGCGATCGCGCCGTCGACATCCGACTCGAGGATCTCGAGGCGAAGGCGCAGCGCGGCGAGCGGTGTGCGCAACTGGTGGGACGCGTCAGCGACGAACCCGCGTTGCGCGTTCACGAGCTGCTCGAGGCGCGCCGCGGTGGTGTTGAACGACTCGGCGAGCTCACGCAGCTCGGTCGGACCGCGCGGCACTTCGGCACGCACGCCGAGATCGCCACCACCGAGTTGCACCGCGGCGTCACGCAGGTCGCCGAGCGGCCGCGCCATCGAGCGCGCCAGCAACAAGCTCGCGAGGAACACGATGCCGAGCACCACGCCACCCGTGGCGGCCAGGAGGAGCCAGATCTCACGAATGCGGTCGCCGACCACCGAGGCCGACGCGGTGATGCGCACCGCACCCTGGATGCCCTTGGCCGACGACACGGGGAGCGCCACGTACAGCTGGTCGCCGTCCGTCGCGGACAGCGTGCCGATGCCGCTGACCTGCGCACCCGACAGCGCACCGGCGACCTCCGGCCGCGCCGACAGATCCTGGCCCAGATCCTGGCCCGTGGCCGCGGACGAGTGCTCCGAGTCGGCGACGGCCTTGCCCTCGGCGTCGACGATGACGACGCGCGCTCCAGACGCCGCGTGATACTCACGCGCCAGCGACTCCAAGCGCGCTTCCGACGCGGTGCGCACCGCACTCGCGCCGGTCGCGAGCGAGTCGAGCGGCGCCTGCGTGCGGATCGCCAAGGCGAATGCGTCGTGTTGCAAGTCGCTCGTGAGCCGCCGCTCGACGGAGTTCGCGTACGACACCCCCAACGGGATCTCGAGCACGAGCAGCACGAAGGCGGTGATCGTGAGGTAGCTCCAGAGCAGGCGGCGCTTCATTCGCGGCCCTTCAGCCTCTCGGCGTCAATCGCCCGGCGTCAACGAGTCGCGTCGGCCGGTTCGCGCAGGCGGAATCCGACGCCGCGCACGGTCTCGATCCAGCGCGGATCGCCGAGCTTCTTGCGCAACGACGCCACGTGCACGTCGAGGGTCTTGGTGGGGCCATACCAGTGCGGGTCCCACACCTGCTCGAGCACCTGTTGACGCGCGCACACCGCACCCGGGTCTTCGGCCAGGTACGCCAGAAGATCGAACTCCTTCGGCGTCAGCGAGACGTCGGCGCCTTCCACGGCGACCCGTCGCGTCCGACGGTCGACGCGCAGTCCGCCGAGCTCGCTCGCGATCGCGGTGCGGTCGCCGTGCGCACCGTCACCGTCGCTCGACGTGGTTGCGCTCGCGTCGTTGGTGTCGTGACGCGGCGTGCGGCGACGCGCGACCGCGCGGATCCGCGCGACGAGCTCGCGAAATCCGAACGGCTTCACCAAGTAGTCGTCGGCACCGAGCTCGAGCCCGACGACGCGATCGACTTCCTCGGACCGCGCCGTCACCACGATGATCGGCACGTCAGAGCGCGCGCGCAGCTGACGACACACGTCGAAGCCGTCGGTGTCGGGCAGCCCGAGATCGAGCAGCACGACGTCGAACTCGGCCGCCGCGGCGCGTTCGAGCGCCTCGGCACCGGTTTCGACGCGGTCGACCGTGAGCCCTTCCCGCGCCAATCCCTTGGCGAGGGGGGTCGCAATCGCCTCGTCATCTTCGACGATCAACACACGCATAGCGGCAGCTCCTCGATGCATGATCGACGGGTCTGCGTCCGCGCTTGACCTGCTTTGTTGTCGCTCGCAGCTGAGGCCACGCGACTCAGTTGGAAGAGGACGCCTTCACGAGAGGGTGTCGAGGAGGGCGGTGAGCTCGTCGGGGAGCGGTTCTTCGACCCGGATGGGATTGCCGGTGACCGGGTGGGCGAAGGCCAGCGCCGCGGCGTGGAGGAACGGGCGGTCGAGCACGAGGGCGCCGCGCACGCCGCTGTAGGCCGGATCCCCCACCACCGGGTGGCCGATCGCCTGGAGGTGCACACGGATCTGGTGCGTGCGACCGGTCTCGAGCGAACAGGCCACGAGCGACACCAGCGGCACGGTGTATTCGGTGGTGACCTCGTAGTGCGTGCGCGCGACGCGTCCGCCCTCCCGCACGGCCATGCGAGTGGGACGGCGAATCGAGCGGCCGATCGGCGCGTCGATCACGCCGCGCGGGGAATCGAGATGACCCCACACGAGTGCGAGGTAGTCGCGGGTGACGTCGTGCACCGACAGCGCGTCGACGAGCACTTCGTACGCGACCTGGGTGCGTGCGACGACCATCAAGCCACTCGTGTCGCGATCGAGGCGGTGCACGATGCCCGGCCGTTGTGGCTCCCCCACCCCAGCGATCTCGGGGTAGCGCGCGAGCAGCCCGTTCACGAGCGTGCCGTCAGGATGACCGGCACCCGGGTGCACCACGAGGCCAGCCGGCTTCGCGAGCACGATCACGTCGTCGTCCTCGTGACGCACCACGATCGGGATGGTCGCGTCGGCGTCCGGGAGCCCGGGCGGGGTCGGCTCGGCCAGCAACTCGATCACTTCGCCTTCTTCGAGCTTGCGGCTCTTCATCACGTGCTTCCCGTCGACGAGCACCTGGCCGGCCGCGACCAGCTCTTGCACCTCGCTGCGGCTCCACCCGGTGAGCAGCGCGACGGCGCGGTCGATGCGTTCGCCCGCGAGCGCCGCCGGGACGGGAAGTTCCTCAGCCATCGTGCACCTGCTCGTCCGGTGCGTGATCCCCGCCGACGAACGCCCACACGATGACGAGCACCGCGCCGATCGTGATCGAGGCGTCGGCAACGTTGAAGGTCGGGAACGAACCCACGTGCACGAAGTCGACCACGGCGCCGCGCAGGAACCCGGGCGATCGGAAGACGCGGTCGACGAGGTTGCCGAGCGCACCACCGAGCACCAACGACAACGCGACGATCAACAGGGTGTCGTGGGTGCGGCGCACCGTGCGGATCAAGAAGTAGGCGACCACGCCCGCGATCACCGCAAGGGCGGGCGTGAGCCCCTGAAACAAGCTGAACGCGCCACCTGCGTTGCGCGCAAGTTGGAAGCCGACGTCGGCACCGTTCACGAGGATCGGTCCGTCGGTCAGCCGGTGCACCGCCCAGAGCTTCGAGAGCAGGTCGAGCACGAGCACGCCGACCACGATGGCGGCGGCCAGCCCGGGACGGGTGCGCCTATCGGCGTCGTTCTGCACGCGCCTTGCAGTCGACGCACGTGTCGGCATACGGCAACGCCTCGAGTCGTTCGAGCGAGATGCGACGACCCGCGGGCACGCACAGACCGTACGTCCCGGCTTCGATTCGCTCGAGTGCCCGGTCGATCTCCTCGACGGTCTGACGCGCCGAGGCCGAGAGGAGCAAGTCACGCTCGCGTTCGATGTTGATGGTGTCGCCCTCACCCGACTCCTCGTCGAACTGCGTGTCGCCACCCTCGCGGTCGACCGCGAGCGCTTCGGCCTCGGCGGCGAGCTCGTCGGCCTGGTGAAGGTGACGGTCGCGCTCCTCGACGAGGAGCACACGGAGACGCTCGACCGTCTTCGGCGAGAGGTTCGCCTTGTCCTGTTTCACGTCGAAGCCGGACAGCGGGCAGATCACGGTGCCTGACGGACGCGGCTTGCGCTCCGACATCACACCACGGGGCGAGACCGTCGCCGCTTCGACCTTGGCGGCCGCTGCCTTCTTGACCGGCGCGGCCTTTTTCGCGGGCGCTGCCTTCTTCGCGGGCGCTGCCTGCTTGACCGGGCCGGCCTTCTTCGCCGGCGCGGGCTTCTTGACTGGAGCCTTCTTGACCGGCGCAGCCTTCTTCGCCGGCACCGTCTTCTTCGCCGGGGCCTTCTTGACCGGCGTCGCCGCCTTCTTTGCCGCCGCCTTCTTCGCCGGTGCCGCCGCCTTCTTGGCCGGTGCGGCCGTCTTCAGGGGACTTGGCTTGGCCGGAACCTTCTTGGCCACCACTGCGGCCACCGCCTTCATCGTGGGTCTTTGGGTTCGCTGATCAGCCGCGGGCAGCAGGCGCGCCGCGGCGTTCGTCCCGGATCGCGGGGTTTTCGAGCAGCCCGGTGAACGAGCGCCGGAGTGTAGTGGCCCGGAATGGCGGATCAGCGGTCCGCGAGCGAGATCTCGATCTGCTCGCGGTCACCGACGTCGACACGGATGGCCAACGTCTCGGCGGCGATCCGATCCGCGTGCTCGACCAGGTCGGCGTCGCCTGCCGGGATGGTGAGCACGATGCGATCCGAGATCGCGAGCCCACGCTCCTTGCGCAACTCGTTGACGGCACGGGTGAGGTCGTTGACGCGCCCCTCGCGCAGCAGTGTGTCGTCGAGCGCGAGGTCGAGCGCGACGCTGAGCCCCAGGGTCGAGGCCACCGCCCAGCCCTCCTTCTCGGTGCGCTCCACCAACACGTCGTCGGCGGTGAGCTCGTGCCCGGCGACGCGGAAGCCGCCGTCGGGCAGCTCATCCCACTCCCCCGCGTCGAGCCCCGCGCGAATCGCCCCCAACGCGGCACCCAACCGCGGTCCGAGCACCTTCAAGTTGGGTCGCACACGCAGCTCGGTCGCTTCGATCGCGCCGAGCTCGATGTCCTGCACGTTGAGCTCGCTGGTGATCATGTCGCGATAGCGATCGACGCGCTCCGCGCCTTCGACGACCAGGCGACGCAGTGGCTGACGCACGCGCACCTTCGACGCGACGCGCGCCTGGCGCCCGAGGTCGACGACCTGTCGGACCTGCGCGACGTCGTCGAGCAACTCCCGATCGGGCGCCCCGAGCGACGGCCACCCGGCGAGGAACACGGACTCCGGAACCTCGGCAGGGGACGCACCATCAGGAGTGCCGGCCACCGGCTCGCGCACGAGCAACTGCCAGAGGTGCTCGGCGAGGAACGGCATCACCGGCGCGACGGTGCGCACGCCGTTGACCAGCACCGACCACAACGTGCGGAGTGCGGCGACGTCGCCGTCCCAGAAGCGGCGACGCGAACGACGGACGTACCAGTTCGACAGGTCGTCGACCCATTCGTCGAACGCGCGGAGCACTTCCACGGTGAGGTAGCGCTCGTAGGCATCGGTGGCGTCGGCGACGAGCAGACGCGTGCGCTCGATGATCCAGCGGTCGAGGAGGTCGTCGGGTGCAGGCGCGGTCTCGATCTCGTCCCACGCCAGATCCGAGAGCGTCGGCGTGAACCCCGCGAGGTTCGCGTACTGCACGAGGAACGACGTGGTGTTCCACAGCGTGAGCAGCTTGCGTTGGATCTCGTGGCCGGGCCCGAAGCCGAACAAGAGATTCTGGCTCGGCGGCTGCGCGCAGTACTGCCAGCGCATCACGTCGGCACCCATGCGCGTGAACGCGTCTTCGGCGTCGATCATGTTGCCCCACGAACCGTGCATCTCGCGGCCGGTCTCGTCGAGCATCTTCTCGTAGCCGAGCACCTTGCGGTACGGCGCGCGTCCGGTGAGCGCGACCGACATGAAGAGCTGTGAGTAGAACCACAACCGGATCTGCTCTCGCATCTCCGACACCCAGTCGGCGGGGAACCACTCTTCCCAGTACGCGTGGTCGCCGAGATCGGCCGTGGTGAGACCCTTCGCCGCGCCGGTCGCGCCACCTTCGGCCACGAACTCGGGGTTCATCCACCCGAGCGTGGAGAACGGCACGATGCCGGCGTCGAGCCACACGTCGCCGACCTCGATCACGCGCCGCACGACCTCGCCGCATTCCTGGCACCGGATGTCGACGTGATCGATCCACGGGCGTCGCAGTTCGACGAGTCCGTCGATCGGCGCGGTCGCGAGCTCGGCCAGCTCTTCCTTCGAACCGATCACGGTGACGTGCCCGCAGGAGCACGGATAGAACGGCAGCGGCAGCCCGTAGTAGCGGCGACGCGAGATGTTCCAGTCGCCCATGTTGACGAGCCAGTCGTCCATGCGCTTGCCCATGTATTCGGGCGTCCACTCGACCGTGCGGTTCGCTTCGCGCAGCGGCTCGCGGATCTCGGCGACGGAGATGTACCAGTCGTCGGCCAGGCGGAAGATGAGTGGCGTGTGGCAGCGCCAGCACTCGGGATAGCGGTGCACGATCGTGGCGGCTTCGACGAGCAGCTCGCGCGCGCGGAGGTCGTCGATGATCTCGTCTTTCGCGTCGTGCGCGCCCTTGCCATCGAGCCAGCCGTACCCCTCGACGAACCGACCCGCTTCGTCGACCGGCGCGAGCACGGGCAAGGCTTCGATCTTGGAGAGCTCGAAGTCTTCGGCACCACAGCCGGGCGCGATGTGCACGATGCCGGTGCCCTCGTCGAGGCTCACCTCGCTCCAGCCGATCACGCGGTGCTCCACGGTGCCGCCCGGGCCGAGCGCATCGAACGGGCCGCGGTAGCGCCACCCGACGAGCTCGCTCCCCTGCTTGATCTCCTCGAAGCTCGCGTCGCCATCTCGACCATTGCCGCCGCGCGCGACCGCGATCCAGTCGCCGTTCCCGCGACGCCCGTAGGCGGCATCCGGTTGCACGGCCGCGGCGACGTTCGCCGGGAGCGTCCATGGTGTCGTGGTCCAGATGACGATCGCTTCACCGGGGCGGTCGAGCAAGGGGAAGCGCACCGACAGCGCCGGGTCCTCCTTCTCGATGTAGCTCCCTGCGAGCTCGTGTGCGCTGATCGACGTACCGCAGCGCGGGCACCACTCGGTGAGGCGGTGACCGCGGTACAGCCAGCCGCGCTCGTTCACGATCGACAGGAACCGCCAGATGTACTCGATGTTCGTGTCGGAGAACGTGAAGTAGTCACGACCCCAGTCCATCCACTGGCCGAGACGAATCGAACCCTTCGTGAGCTCGGCGGCCGACCACTCCACGACGGCGCGACACTCACGCGCGAACGCTTCGAGGCCGTACTCCTCGATCTCGCGCTTCGAGTTGAGACCGAGCTGCTTCTCGACACCCACCTCGATCCAGAGGCCCTGGCAGTCGAAGCCGTTCTGATAGCGCTGGTGGAATCCGCGCAACGCCTTGTAGCGCTGGAACACGTCCTTGAGCGTGCGACCCCACGCGGTGTGCACCGCGAGGGTCTTGTTCGCGGTGACCGGTCCGTCGATGAAGCTGAAACGCGGGCCGTCGGCGTTCAGCGCGCGCACGCGCTCGAACGTGCCTTCACGTTCCCAGAGCTCGAGCACTGCGCGCTCGAGGCCGTCGTGGTCCGGCTTGTCCGGCAGCGCGGCGAACATCGAGGGCGCGAGCGGTGGCGTGCGCGTGTTCAGCGACGGCGACGGAACCGACGGCGATCGTCGGTGGCGTCGTCGTCGAAGAATGCGTTGGGTTCGTCGTCACGCGGACCGAGCGGCTCGTCGTCGCGCACTGCGTCGCGCAGCGACGCGAAGAACGCGTCGTCGTCGAGCGAGTCGCCGTCGATTGCGTTGGCTTCCATGGGCTCGTCGGCCGTGAACGGTTGGTGAGCGGCGGTCGACTGCTCCCACGGCGGCGTGTCGTCGAACACCGGGTCCGACGCGGCCCAGTCGTCGGCGCCCGCGAGCCACGCACCGGTGGACGGGCTGGTCTGCGCACCCTGCGTGCTGAAGCCCCCCGGTGTCGGTGCGGCCGACGCCTCGGGCTCGGGCGGCCAGTTCGACTCGATCGATCGGGCCGATTCAGGACGCGCCGATTCAGTACGCGCCGATTCAGGACGAGGAGGTGCGGCGACCGAGGAGGGCGACGGCTCGGGCGCGAACGTGTGGCTCGACGCCGAGCTGTCGATCGTGATCACCTTGGTGTCGAAGCCAGCGTCGGAGCTGTCGTCGTCGAATGACGACGAACCCGACGAACCTTCATCGGCCGACCACACGTCGTCACTGCCCGAGCGGTCGAACGACGTGGGCGCGGCGGGCGCTGCCTCCGGCGTGGGCGTGGGCGTCTCGATCTCCGAGAGCTCGGGGCGCGCGGTCGGCGCTTCGATCGTGCCGGCCCCGATGCGATCGAGGTCGGCCTCGATCGCGGCGCGCACGCGATCGCGGTACGAGCTCGCGTAGTCCTCCAGCGCGTCGGCGTCGGCCTTCAGCGCGTCGCGGCGGGCGGAGAGCTCGAGGATCTCGCCCTCGAGGCGACGACGCTCGCTCTCGGCGATGCGGCGTGCGGTGGCCTCGGCTTCGCCGACCAACGTCTGGGCGCGCGCTTCGGATTCTTCGATGAGCGCTCGGGCCTGCGCTTGCGCTTCGTTGACCGCGTCGTCAGCGGCCCGCTGCGCGAGCAGCAACGTGCGCTGCAACATCTCGGCGTCGTCGCGGTTGATCGGCATCGACGACGATGCCGGCGCGGCCGCCGGTGCCGGCGCTGGACGCGACGATGCCGTCGCGAGCTGCTGGCTCAGCCCTTCGATCGTGACTGCAGCACGCTCGAGGAGCTCGTCGACTTCGTCGCGGTGATAACCCCGCCACGCTTCTTTGATCTCGCTGCCGCGCAGTTCCTGAGGGGTGACGTCCATGGAGGGTCATGGTAGCGACGACCTCCCGCCGAATCGAGAACCCCCTGCCGGGTGCGTGTGAAGCCGGGTGCGTTCAGGCGCTGGCGAACACCGACCGCAGGATCACGACGGCGAAGAACACGATCATGAAGGAGGTGTCGAGCATCCCGGCCGGCGGCACCACGCGTCGGACGGGTCGCAGCACCGGCTCGGTGAGATCGAAGACCATCGAGTTGAGCCCGGCGAAGAAGGTGCCAGGGCGGATCGGGAACCACGACAGGATCGCCCGCAGCACGAGGACCACGAGGAACACGTTGAGGATCCAGACGATGATCGTGGTCACGGTTCAGGCCTGGTAGAGACCACGCGCCTGCAGCCGCTCCTTCTCCTCCTGGGAGACCTCGACATCGCTCGGCTTGAGGAGGAACACATCGGTGTTCACTCGGGTGAGCTGACCGCCGACGGCGTACGCGAGCCCGCTCGAGAAGTCGACGAGGCGACGCTGCAGTTCGCGCGAGACCCCCTGCAGGTTCACGATGACCGGTTGGTTGGCCTTGAGTCGGTCGCCGACCTCTTGGGCGTCGTTGAACCCTTGCGGTTCGACGATGTGCACGCGCGCTGCGGTGGTGGGACCGATGGTGCGCACCACCGACGGACGCGGTTTCGCGGGGGGCACGGGCTCGTCGCGCGGGCGGCCCATCGCCGTGGGGCGACGGTCACCCGACGATCGACGATCGGCGGCGCTCACGGCACGGCTGGGCTCGGGCTCGTACCCCGCCGGCTCGCGTCGCGGGCGCGGCTCGGGCTCGTCATCGGCAGAGCGGTCGTCGTGGTCGTCGACCGGCGCGTCGGCGTACCCGCCGCCCGCGTACGACTCGTAGTCGTCGTGGTCGTCGGGCTCGTCGTCCTGCAAGCCCAGGTAGATCATGGTCCGATGCCACATTGAAGCCATCGCGGGTCAGCCTATCGTCGGTGGTTGGTTCGTCGGGGTTGCGCCGGGTCCTGACCGTTCGCCGAAGAGCGCGCGCCCGACCCTCACCATCGTGGCACCCTCCTCGACCGCGACCTCGAAGTCGTCGGTCATGCCCATCGACAGTTCGGCCAGGCCCAGGCGGCCGGCCTGCTCGCGCAGTTCGGCGAACCAGCGGCGCGCGTCGGCCTGGTCGGACCCGCTGGTCCGGGGCGGCACGGCCATGAGTCCTCCGACGACGAGACCGAGATCGGTGAGCTCGTCGACCAATGTCGAGACGCCGTCGGGATCGCAACCACCCTTCTGCGGCTCTCGCCCCAGGTTCACCTCGATCAACACCCGGGCGCCGGGTGCTCGACGGGCGATCTCGGCGCCGAGCGCGACGCGGTCGACGGTCTGCCACCACGAGACGTGGGATGCGAGCCCGCGCACCTTGTTGCGCTGCAGCTGGCCGAGGAAGTGCCACCGCGCCGGCAGATCAACGCATTCCGGCGCCTTGGCGAGCAGCTCCTGCGAGCGGTTCTCCCCCACATCGGCCACACCGGCGGTGAGCACGGCGCGCACCACGTCGACGGGCATGGTCTTGGTCGCGGCCACGAGCGTGACGCTCGCGGGGTCGCGCCCGGCACGGCGCGCCGCCACTGCGATGCGCTCGCGCACGTCGTGCACCGCGGCCGCGACGGACGCGTCGATCTCGCTCATGGCATGAGGACGGCGACGACGGCTTGGCGTCCGGTCACGCCGTCGCGTCGATGGGAGAAGTGGTCGGCAGACGCGGCGGTGCACACGCCGAGGTCGATGAGCTCGTCGACGCCCGCGCGCGCGAGGGCGACCCGTGCCGCGGCGGGGAGGTCGAACGCCGGCGTGCCGTGGTCGGTGGTCGCAGACACGACGGTCCCGAAGCGCTGCACCAACCGTTCGAGGTCGTCGGCGCCGAATTCGTAGCGCGCAGGGTGGATGCACGGCCCGAGCACGGCGCGTGGCGGCTGCGAAGGGTCGCCGCCTGCCTGTGCTTCGACCTCACGGAGCGCGTCGACGGCGCGTTCCACCACCCCGCGCTCGAGTCCGGCCCACCCGGCGTGCACGACGCCGACGGCGCGTTCGCCCACGATCGCGATCGGCGCGCAGTCGGCGACCAGCACGGCCAACGGCACGCCGGGGCTCGCGGTGATCGCGCTGTCGGCGCGGGGCGGGTCGACGCCAGGGCGATCCCGAACGACGACCACGTCGTTGCCGTGGACCTGCTGGAGCCACTGCCAACGCGACGGGTCGGGCAGGACGAGGCGCGCGGCGAGGTGGCGACGGTTCCTGGCCACCACCACGCCGTCGTCGCCGACGTGGTCACCCAAGTTGTTCGACGCGTACGCGCCGGTCGACGAGCCACCATTCCGATCGGTGAACCAGAGGTGCGCCCGACCGATGGTGAGCTGGTTCAGCGGAGGAACTCGGGCACGTCGAAGTCGTCGCTGTCGCCCTCGTCGTCGTCGGTGGAGCCGCCGATCGAGAAGTCGATCTCACCGTCGTCGAGGTCGTCGTCGAGGCCGAGCGACATGCGCGGACGCCGCTCCCCTTCGAAGCGATCGAACCCGGCGGCGATCACCGTGATGCGCACCTCGTCACCGAGGCTGTCGTCGATCACGGCACCGAAGATGATGTTGGCGTCGGGGTGGGCGGCCTTGGCCACGATCTCCGCCGCTTCGTTCACCTCGAACAGACCGAGGTCCGACGGGCCCGACACGTTGAGCAGCATGCCGCGTGCGCCTTCGACGCTCGCCTCGAGCATCGGGCTCGAGATCGCGGTGCGCGCCGCGTTGACGGCGCGGCCGTCACCCGAGGCATACCCGATGCCCATGAGCGCGCTGCCGGCGTTGCTCATGATCATGCGCACGTCGGCGAAGTCGGTGTTGATCAGGCCGGGCGTGGTGATGAGGTCGGTGATGCCCTGCACACCCTGGAGCAGGACCTCGTCGCACGTCTTGAACGCGTTGAGCATCGACGTGCGCTCGTCGGACACGGTGAGGAGCCGGTCGTTCGGGATGACGATGAGCGTGTCGACCTTCTCGCGCATCTTCTGGATGCCGTTCTCGGCCTGCACCGACCGGCGGCGGCCTTCGAACCCGAACGGACGGGTGACGATGCCGATGGTGAGCGCGCCGGCGGCCTTCGCGATCTCGGCCACGACCGGGCCCGCGCCGGTGCCCGTGCCGCCGCCTTCGCCGAGGGTGATGAACACCATGTCGGCACCGCGCAGCACCTCTTCGATCTCGTCGCGGTGGTCTTCCGCCGCTTGGCGACCGATCTCCGGGTCGCTCCCGGCGCCGAGACCACGCGTGATCTGGCGTCCGATGTCGAGCTTCACGTCGCCGTCGCTCATGAGCAGCGACTGCGCGTCGGTGTTCACCGCGATGAACTCGACGCCCTTCAACCCGGCGTCGATCATCCGGTTCACGGCGTTGCACCCACCGCCGCCGACGCCGATCACCTTGATCACCGCGAGGTAGTTCTGCGGCTCACCCAGCATTGTCATCCACCTTGACGTATCAATCGCCGACGCGGTCGGCGTCGGCGAGGAAGGATCGGAAAGTGTTGCGTGTGTTGACGTTCAGGCCTGTGCGCCATCCGCTGTCCGACCAACCCTGAACCTCGACTGTAGGTTGAGAGTTATGTCAAGCTGTGGTGACGGTTGATACTTTACTCCAGCAACAATGAGTGGTCAACAACCTCAGGAACAACACGCGGGAAATCCCGAGTGCCGGTCAACCGGCGACGGGGTTCGATGGAGCGCTGACGTCGAGGTACGCGGCGCCGTCGACGTGACCGGTGCCGAGCACCGCGATGGCGGCGCGGACCTTGTCGGCCACCTCCACCGCGCGTCCGAGGCGGATCTCGGTGCCCGAGGGAGTGCGCAACAGCACCTGGTCGCCCTTCACCTCGATCGACGCGGCGAGCCGCGGGTCGAACGTCGCCATGACCCCGGCGACTCGGGCCGCCGTCACCGCATCGACCGTGGCGCCCACCGGCACCGAGCTCGGCACGTTCAGCAGCTGTGGCAAGCCGTCGGGTGCCATGACCTCGAGCGAGAGCACGCGTCCGGCGGCGTCGATCACGAGCGCGCGCGAGGTCTCGGTGTTCGGCTCCCCCGCCTGCACCCACGCCACCGGCGTGCGTTCCGACACGGTGATCTTCACCGTGTCGGGCCACACACGTGAGACCGTGGCCGTGGCCACCCAGGGCAGCGCTTCGACGCGCTTCGCCGCCTCGTGCGGATCGATCCACATCATCGGGTCACCAGTGGCGAGGCCCGCCGCCGCCGCGACCTCTTCCGACGTCTCGCGCGTGTTGCCGACCACCTGCAGATGGTCGACATCGAGGAACGGCGACCGCGTGACGATCCACGCGGCAGTCCCGACGGCCGCGAGCGCGATGACGGCGAACAACACTCGGCGACGGCGACGCGCCGCGGCGGCGACCGTCACTCACCCGCTCCAGTTCGATCGACGTGAGGATCAGGAAACCCGACCATGCGCAATTCAACGCGCAGCTCGACGCCGGTGGCGTCGGCCACTCGGCGCTGCACCTCGAACACCAACTGGTGCACGTCGTCGGGGGTGGCACCGGCTTCGGCCTGGAAGAAGTTGGCGTGCTTCTCGGACACGACGGCACCGCCGACCCGCAGTCCCTTGAGGCCGAGTGAGTCGATGAGCCGCCCGGCGGAGTCGCCGGACGGGTTCGCGAACACGGATCCCGCGTTGGAGCCACCCGGCTGATGCTCCCTCCTCCACCGCACGATCTCGTCGATCGCGTCGGTGCACTCCTCCGGTGCGGCGGCGAACACCCGGAAGTCGGCGGCCACCACCACGTCGAGCGGCCCGAGACTGCTCCGCCGGTACGAGAACTCGAGCTCGTCGACGGTGAGCGCACGCGCCGTGCCGCCCGCGCCGAGGTCGACGACCAGCGCTGTGTGGAGCACCTCGGCGGTCTCGCGTCCGTGACCGCCAGCGTTCATGCGCACTGCACCGCCGACGCTCCCCGGGATGCCGACGAAGAACTCCAATCCACCGAGGCCCGCTGCCGCGAGCTGGCGAGCGAGCTTGGGCAATGGAACCGCAGCACCCACCCGCACGGTGCCGAGGCTCGGCGCACTCACCGCATCGAATTGTTCGAACTCGCCGGTGAGGACGACCGCCACGCCCGAGAACCCGGCGTCGGCCACCAGCAGGTTCGAGCCGCGGCCCACCACCAACACCGGCGGCGTGTGTTCCTGCACCACCGCCGCGAGCTCGATCAGGTCGGCCAACCGGCGAGCGCGCACGAGCACGGTCGCGGGACCGCCGAGGTGATAGGTGGTGAGTGCAGCGAGCGAACCGTTGCGCTCCACCGCGCCCGGGAGGCGCGCCTCGAGCTCGTCGGCGACGACGGCGAGGTCAGCCGTCACGACGCACCGGCCTTCGTCGACTCTGCGGCCAACCACTCCTCCGGCAACGTGGTGAGGTCGCCGGCGCCGAGCGAGAGCACGAGGTCACCCGCGCTCGCGAAGGTGGGCACGTACGTGATCAGGTCGGCGCGGGTCGGGAGGTAGACGAGGGCCTGATCCGGGTGCGCGTCGAGCACCGCGCGCACGATCAGGCGGCCCGACACGCCTTCGATCACCGGCTCGTTGAACCCGTACACCTCGGTGAGCACCACGAGGTCGGATCCCACGAACGCGTCGGCGAAGTCGCGCCAGAGCTCGGCCGTGCGCGAGTAGCGATGCGGCTGGAACACGGTGACGACTCTGCGCCACCCACCTTCACGCGCCGCGCTCACCATCGTGGCCACCTCGCCGGGAAGGTGCGCGTAGTCGTCGACATACGTGACGCCCGCGCGCTCGCCGCGCCGTTCGAAGCGACGACCCAACCCGCCGAACGCCGCCAACCCGCGCTGCACCGACGCGAATTCGGCGCCGAGCGCGAGCGCCATCGCAGCCGCGCCCGCCGCGTTCAGCGCGTTGTGCCGACCCGGGATGCTCAACGAGATCGAACCGAGCGCATCGCCCTCGCGGGTGAGGACGAACGACGAGCCGGTGCTCGTGCCGGCGTACTCGTCGATGCGCACCGTGGCGTGTGCGGCGAAGCCGTAGGTGACGCCATCGGCGAGGTCAGCGGGGAGGTCGGCGGCCAGCCGAGCGGTGGCCGGGTCGTCGATGCACAACACCTTCACCCCGGGCGTGGCCGCGACGAATGATGCGAACGCTCGCTCGAGACCCGGGAGACCGCCGTAGTGCGCGAGGTGGTCGGCTTCGACGCTCGTGACGATCGCAGCGTCGGCACCGAGCTCGAGGAACGTGCCGTCGCTCTCGTCGCCTTCGACGACGATCCACGTGCCGTCGTGCATCGCCGCGGTCGCGCCGAGCTGCGCCACGTCACCGCCCACGAGGAAGCTCGGATCCCACCCCGCGTCGCGCAGGATCAGCGTGAGCATGGTGGTGGTCGTGGTCTTGCCATGGCTCCCGGCGACCACGATGGCGCGTCGCGTGGCGACGATGGCGCGCTGCGCGTCGGCCCGTCGCGCGACAGGAAGACCCCGACGGCGCGCTTCGATCACCTCGGGGTTGTCTTCGGTGATGGCACTCGACACGACGACGAGGTCGACGTCGGCGGCAACGTTGGCGGTTGCGTGTCCGATGGTGACGGGAACGCCACGCGCGCGCAGTGCGTCGATGCGCGGCGACGCCACGATGTCGGAACCGGTGACGCGGTGACCGAGCGCGAGCAACACCGTGGCAATGCCGCTCATGGCCGATCCGCCGATCGCCACCACATGGACGGCGAGCGGCGCGCCGAGGTCGATCTCGACACGATCAGGCCCCGCGCCGCGGTCGGCGTCAGTGGTCGACACCGGCCACCGCCTCGACCACGTCGGCGAACCGTGCCGCGGCATCGGGCCGACCGAGCGACCGCGCCGCGTGACTCATCGCCGCGAGCGCGGCGGGATCACCGAGCAACGCATCGAGCTCGACCGCGAGGCGCGCGCCGTCGAGCGCGGCATCAGGCACGAGCACGGCGGCACCGGCGGCCACGAACACCTCGGCGTTCTTCGTCTGATGGTCCCCCGGTGCGTTGGGGAGGGGAACAAGAACGGCCGGCATCCCTACTGCCGCGAGCTCGGCCGTCATCCCACCGGATCGAGCCACCATCGCGGTGGCCTCCGCGTACAGGGTGTCCATGTGCTCCTCGTAGCGAACGAGCCGATACTCGAGCGTGTCGCCGGCTTCCCGGAGCTGATCGAGCCGACGACAGCACGCGTCGTGGTCGCGCGCGCCGGTCACATGATGGATGACCACGTCGTCGCGCGCGCGCCACCGGTCGTACAGCTCCAGGGCGGCGTCGTTGATGCGGCGCGCGCCCAAGCTGCCACCGACCACCGCGATCATTGGCGGGGTCGCCGGTGCACGTTGCACCCGGCTGATCAACGGGCGGATCGGGTTGCCGGTGACCACCGCGCCGCGCAACTTCGTGCCAGGGAGCGTGACCGCCGGACGCGCACCGAGCGCGACCGCGATCCGATTCGCCAGCCCCGGCTGCGCATCCGACTCGTGGACGACCACGGGGATGCGACGCAGACGCGCCGCCACCACTGCAGGGAGCGATGCGTAGCCGCCGACGCCGACCACCACCGTCGGGCGCATCCTCGCGACGAGGTGGTTCGCGCGCACGAAGGCACGGGCCGTGTCGAGCACGGTGCGCAGGTTCGCCAGCAGCGATGCGAAGGTGCGCGTGCGTTGCAGACCGCGCCCCGGAAGGAGCTCGATCGAGTACCCCGCCGCGGGCACCGCGTCGCGTTCGATGCCCCGCCGTGCGCCCACGAAGTTGATCGACGACCGCGGCGTGCCGCGCGCGACCAACTCGTCGGCCAACGCGAGCGCCGGGTACACGTGGCCGCCGGTCCCGCCGCCGCTGATCAAGACGGCGAGCTCCGGCATCAGGCGGTGCGCTTTCCTTGACGCGCGATGTTGGACAGCACGCCGACCGAGAACATGGTGCTCACCAATGCAGTGCCACCGAACGAGACGAACGGCAGCGGGATGCCCGTGATCGGGAGCAGGCCCGACACCGCGCCGATGTTGATCACGGCTTGGCCGACCACCCACGCGGTGATGCCGATCGCGAGAAGTGCGCCGAAGCGGTCCGATGCGCAGGCAGCCGTGCGCACACCGAGCACCGCGAACACGCCGAACAGGCACAGCACCAGCAGGCCACCGATCAACCCGAGCTCCTCGGCGATGATCGCGAAGATGAAGTCGGTGTGCGCGTTGGGCAGGAAGTTCCACTTCGCGCGGCTGGCGCCGAGACCGACCCCGGTCCACCCGCCGCTGCCGATCGCGATCAACGACTGCGCGATCTGATAGCCCTCGTTGCTGCGATCCGCGAACGGGTGCAGGAACGTGAGCATGCGCGAGCGCCGATACGGCTCCGCGAACGCGAGCACGGTGACGACCGAGATCCCGGCGGCACTGATCACGGCCAGGTGCTTCGGCTTCGTCCCCGCCGCGATGAGCACCGTGAAGGTGATGAGCACGAGCACGAGCGCCGAGCCCAGGTCGGGCTGCTTCATCACCAGCGCGGCGAACCCGCAGAGCACGATGATCACGGGCTTCACGACCCGTCGCCAGTCGCCGATCTCACGCCCGCGCCGGCTCGCGAGGTCGGCGGCGTAGAGCAGCAGCGCGAGCTTGGCGAGCTCGCTCGGTTGGAAGCGGAACATCCCCGCGCCGATCCAGCGCTGCGAGCCCGACACGCTCACTCCCACGCCGGGAAGGAGCACCACGAACAGCAACGCGGCCGCGCCGATCAGCAACGGTCGCACCAGCTTCCGCAGCTTGCGGTAGTCGAGACGGATGCCGATCACGAACGCGACGACGCCGAGCACCGTCCAGAGGAGTTGGCGAGCGAAGAAGTACCACGGCGAGCCGTAGTCGGTGAGCGACGCGACCGACGACGCCGACAGCACCATGACCACGCCGACGATGTTGAGCACGCCGACCGTGAGCACGAGCAACAGCGGCGTCGACGACCAGTTCGATGCAGCGCGTGGCGCGGCGGTCGCCGCCGACTGCTTGGTGCGCTTCGCGTGGCGCACGGAGGTGCCACGGCGGGGGGCAGTGAACGCGGTCACGCTTCACGCTCCAGGGTTGCAACTTCGCGGGCGAAATCGTCGCCCCGTTCGGCGTAGCTCGAGTACCAGTCGAGTGACGCGCACGCGGGTGACAGCAGCACGGTGTCACCGCGCTGGGCGCGAGCCGCCGCTTCACGCACCGCGGCGCGCATCGAATCGGCGCGCACCACGGGGACCACGTCGGCGAACACCGTCTCCACGGTGGAGGCCGCTTCACCGATGGCGACGACGGCGCGCAGGTGCGACGCGTACGGGCGCAGCACCTGGAGGTTGCGCGAACGATCGCGACCACCCGCGACGAGCACCACGTGATCCATGCCGTCGAGCACGCTCGCGGTGGCATGCGCGTTGGTCGCATTGGAGTCGTCGACGAAGTCGACGCCGTCGACCGTGGCCACCAGTGCCACGCGGTGCGGGAGGTTGGTCCA
>JBEVLJ010000301.1:0-2749 GCA_040509195.1 Acidimicrobiia bacterium | reverse complement strand
CCTCGGGCTGATCGAGCTCGAACACCTGCCGCGCAACAATCGCGCGCGCGCCACCTGACGCATCGGGGAGAGTCGGCCATGCGATTCCTGTCGCCCGTGCCGGCCGGTTCCGCCGTCCACGGCCGTGACCGGCTCGTGAGCGTGGTCGAGAAGTCGGGCGGCACGCTCGTCACCACCGAGTGGGACCTGCGCGTGGCCGATGCCCCGAAGCCCGCGCTGCTCTACCGGATGCAGTTGCTGTACCGCTGAGCCCGTCCCGTGTGACGGTTTGCATGCCGAGATCGCCCGACCGGGCTACCCTCGCGCACCAGTGAACCGCCTCTGCGCACCGCGTCGGCTCGTCGTGATCGCGACGGTGATCGCAGTGTTCGGTGGAGTGCTCGCGGCCTGCGTGCCGCCTCCGCAACCGCCGCCCGAGCCGGTCGCGCCCACCGCGTTGCAACGCGGCCTGCCGGTCCGGGTCACCGTTCGTTGGTTCGAAGACTCGACGCGCGGCATCCCCGCGTACGGCGACTTCGGTGGCACGCCCACCCGTCCGATTCCCACGATCGTGTGGTACCCGGCCGATCGCCGCGGCGCGCCGTACCCACTCGTGGTCTTCGCGTCTGGGTTCGGGGCGCGGCCAGAGAACTACGCGCCGTTGCTCAGCCGCATCGCCAGCGCGGGGTACGTGGTCGCGGCGCCGGTGTACCCGATCCTCAGCGGGTGGCCCGCGGGCCCCGACGACGTGTTCGGCTGGCCCGACCTGTTCCCCGACACTTCGTTCGTCACCAGCGAGATGCTGGCTCAGAGCTTCTTCAGCGACCCGGAGCTCGGTGGACTGATCGACCTGCAACGCATCGCGGTCGCCGGCCACTCCGACGGCGGGCTCATCTCGTTTGGTGACGGCTACGTCGCGTTCCGCAGCGATCCACGCGTGCGCGCGGTGGTGTCGTATTCGGCTGCGCTCGACGAGCCGGGCACCATCTACCAGCCCAACGGGCGCCCGTTCCTCCACGTGCTCAGCGACAACGACGTGTACAACGACTTCTGGCACTCCGTGCAGTGGGATCAAGGCAACCTCGTCCAACCCAGCTGGACGATCGCGCTGTGGAACGCCTCGCACGAAGGTCCGTACATGGACCCAGGTGAGCCTCACTTCGACGCGGTGGTCGACATCACGCTCGCGTTCCTCGACCACGCGCTCAAGGGCGCGTCGACCTTCGACCTGTTCATACAAGTCGTCACCCGTCCGGAGCTTCTCTCCTCGATGCTCTGAGTTCGATCGCAAGGAACAGGGTGCGCGCGGCTGAGCCGGCCGCGACAATGCACCCATGGACCTCGAGGAACTCCACTGGGAGGCGGTGCTGGCCCGCGACGAACGAGCCGACGGTGCCTTCGTGTACGGCGTCGTCACCACGGGGGTGTTCTGTCGGCCTTCATGCCCGTCGCGGCGACCGCGACGCGAGAACGTGCGCTTCTTCGCCGGTCCCGACGCGGTGACGGCGGCGGAGACGGCCGGGCTGCGGCCGTGTCGACGCTGTGATCCGACCGGCCACTCGCCCGCCGCACGGCGCGCCGCGTTGGTCGCCGAGGCGTGTCGCGTGATCGAAGCCTCGCCGACGCCGCCCACCTTGGCCGTCCTCGCCGCCGCGTTGGGTCTGAGCCCACACCACCTGCACCGGGTGTTCACCGCGGAGCTCGGCGTCACCCCCAAGGCGTACGCCGACGCGCGTCGCGCCGCGCGCGTGCGGGACGCCCTCGGCGAGGGCGCGGCGGTGAGCAGTGCGGTGTACGACGCCGGCTTCGGTTCCAACGGCCGCTTCTACGCAGCGTCGAACGACCGCCTGGGCATGACGCCGTCGGAGTTCCGGGCTGGTGGAACCGATGTCGACGTGCGGTTCGCGGTCGGGGAGTGTTGGTTGGGATCGATCTTGGTCGCGGCGACCGATCGAGGGGTGTGCGCGATCGAGTTGGGTGATGATCCCGATGCATTGGTGCGAGCGCTGCAGGATCGGTTCCATCAGGCCCGCCTCGTTGGCAACGATCCCGCGTTCCACGAGTTGGTCGCGCGCGTCATCGGCATGATCGACGCGCCGTCGTCCACCGAGGATCTTCCCCTCGATGTGCGCGGCACCGCGTTCCAGGAGCGGGTGTGGCAAGCGTTGCGCGCGCTGCCCGCGGGCTCCACCGTCACGTACTCCGAGCTGGCCGAGTCGATCGGTGCACCTCGTTCGGTGCGCGCGGTGGCCGGCGCGTGTGCTGCGAACCACGTGGCGGTCGCGATCCCGTGTCACCGCGTGGTGCGCACCGACGGAAGTCTGTCGGGCTACCGGTGGGGCATCGACCGCAAGGCCGCGCTGATCGCCCGCGAACGCGCCGACGCGTCATGATCGAGCGCGGCAACCTGCACGACCAGGTGTCGATTCCCGCACAGGGCGAGACGATCGGTGTGCTCGCGCGCCTCGGTGGCACGGTGATCGAACACATCGTGAGCAGCGCGTCGCTCGTTCCCGTCGATCAGCTCCAGGATCACGACGAGTGGGTCGTGGTGCTCGACGGCGTCGCGACGCTCGACGTGGACGGCGAACCCGTCGAGCTCGCCGCGGGCGACTGGCTCCTGATCCCAGCACACACGCGCCATCGCGTGCTCACCACGACGGCCGGCACTCGTTGGCTCGCCGTCCACGGCCCACCTCCCCCTTGAAATTGCGCCCCCATTCCGCGTGTGGCGCGGAATGGGGGCGATTTCGTGCGGTGCGCGGTGTCA
>JBEVLJ010000300.1:0-8036 GCA_040509195.1 Acidimicrobiia bacterium | reverse complement strand
CGTAGGGCACCACGGCCGCGAGCGCGAGCGCCGCCACGATGGCGAAGCCGCGCCGCGCTCGCAGCGCGGTGACGGCCTTGGCCGCGGCAACGAGGCCGATCGCCACGATAGGGCCGACGCCGACCGACCCGCGCGAGAGCACGGCGCACGCCGCGGCCGCGCTCGCAAGCACGAGGTCGGCGGTGCGATCCGCTCGCAGGTAGCGCACGAGCAACCAGAACGAGACGATCGCCCACGCGACGCCCCAGATGATCGCTTCTTGGTACACGGCCGTCCAGCCAGACAAGAACACGATCGTCGTGCTGAGCGCGAACAGCGCCACGATCGCCGCCGCGGCGAGCAGCTCGCGCCGTGTCGGCATGGTGTCGTCGCGCCAGACGCGCCGCGCTTCCCACGAGAGGCCGGCCACGCCCACGAGCGCGACCGTGCAGGCAAGGAGCACTGCGACCGCGCTGAGGCGGCCGTCGAGCGAGTGCGTGAACGCGACCACCGGGATGCGCAGCAACGCCGGCCACGGGCCGAAGTAGGTGTAGTAGCGACCGTGGACCGCGAAGCGCTCGAACGCGTACGCGTTGGGCGCGGCGTCCCAGCGACCATGGAGCCAGCTCCGCGCCTGCACTTCGTAGAAGTCGCCGCGGGGTACGTTCGCGAACATCCCGTGACGGCTCGCGAACCAGGCGATCACGACGAGCGCGACGACGCCGCCACCGGCGCACGCGAGCGCGAAGCGGCCCGCCGGTGTGCGGAGGCGGACGTGACGCTGCGCGGTTCCCTGCGCTCGCTCGACCGCGTCCCTAGGTGTCACCGTGATGCTGTCCACGACCATCCCGTCGGAGTGGTGCCGCGCGTCGCCGATTTGCTGGTCGAAGCCGGGCCGCCCGGCGCATCACGATAGATGGGTGGTCTCGCACGACCCGGGCAGCTCGCGATTCGTCGCTGGTTCGAGCGATCGATTGCGCGTTGAGGCCTGCTCAGCGGGCTGCAGGCGGCGCAGTGAGGGTGGCGAACCACCAATTGTGGCCGTCAGGATCGCGGACGCCGTACTCCCGCTGGCCGTACTCCTGGTCGGTTGGCTCTCGAAGCCGAGGACCTCGACGAGGAAGTTGTGCTCAGCCTCGATGTCGGAGCAGGCGATGACAGGGATGGCGTCGATGATTTCACTCATGCCGGCAATGCTGACTCCGTCAGGAGTGCCTCGTACTGTCTCTGCATCTGATCGTGTGATTCAGAACCGCCAGCGCATCGAGCCGGGCATGGCCTCCGACGTGCCGACGGCGGTCGCGGTGCGCGGCGTGATCTCATACACGAACCACGGCGGTGCTCCGAGCGTGGGTGCATTGAACGGCGCGGTCAGTCCGGTGCCGGTGTCGTCGAGCTCCGCGGGCCATCCACTGCTCGCCCACAACGAGGCGATCTCCGCGATGGTCTGCGGGTCGCTCACCCGTCGAGCCTCGCCGGCGACCATCACGTCGAAGCCCCTGGTCGCGACGCTCAGCGTGCACCGCGCGTCGCGGGCAACGTTCTTGGCCTTGCGGGTGTGGTCGCCGGTCTGGAACCAACCGGATCCTGCGTGCCACAGCGCACCGACGCTCGTGACGTGCGGGCTCCCGTCGGCGTTGAGCGTGGTGAGCCAGAACGTCGAGCGGTTCGGTGAGTTCGGGTCGTCGTGGGCGATCAAGTCGGCGAGTTGCGCGTCGACTTCGCTCCAGTCGATCGATGGCACTCCGTCGGCTTCACCCAGGTTCCTCGACTCCATCGCTACCTCCGCAACAGCACGACCAACAGGACGACGACGAGGATCAAGACGATGGCTCCGACACCTATGTACACGGTTCCTCCAGCTGCGACGAACGGAAATCGAAGTTCATCGTCTGCCGCGATGATCAAACGATCAGCACATGACGTGGACCGCGTTACCCCATGCTTGGGTCGACGAACCCCCATCGTCGGTGACGACCTGCTCGTCAGCAACGGTGGGCATGCACGTAGCATCGGCGCGTGCGGAGGCTCGGGCTGCTCGTCGCGTGTCTGGCGTTGGTCGGTGCCGCGTGCAGTGGCGGTGGGGACGACGAGGTGCGTGCGTCGACCCGGTCGACCACCACCACCGCCCCAACCCTCACGACGACGACCACCTCGACGACGACCACCTCGACGACTTCCACGACCGCTCCGCCCGTGGTGACGACGGTCGCGCCTTCGACGACGGCGGCCCCTGCTTCGCAGCCGTCGCAAGGGTCATCCGATCCCGCGCCGGCCGCGACTGGCGGCAACGGTCAGCTCGCCGACTCGAGTCTCACGACGATCACGGCGTCGTGCCGCATCCTCACCCAGTACGCGGGACAACTGCAGGCGCTGTTGAACGCCGCGCATGCCGATGGGATCGCCCTCTGGCCCGAAACGCAGCCGTACACGACGGGTGCGGTGCCGCCGCGGCTCACGTCGTGCTACCGCGACTACGACATGCAGCAGTGGTGGCGCGACTACTACTGCGGCCAAGGCTCCTGTGGCTACGCCGCGGTGCCGGGCACGAGTGTGCACGGCTGGGGACGCGCGGTCGACTTCGAGCAGGGCGGTCAGGAGCTCGAGTTCGGCATGAGCGGCTACGAGTGGCTCGTTGCGCACGCGAGCGCGTTCGGATTCGCGCAACCGGGATGGGCGCAACCGTCGGGCGGGTCGCCCGAACCATGGCACTGGGAAGCACAGTGACTGCACGCGACATCGACCAATACCTCGCCGCGCTCGACGAGCCGAAGCGCGCCACGTTGGAGGCGATGCGCGTTCGCATCCTCGAGGTGGTGCCCGACGCGGAGCAGTGCATCTCGTACAACATGCCGGCGTTCAGGGTCGACGGAAAGGTCGTCGCCGGCTTCGCGGCGTTCAAGCACCACCTGAGCTACCTCCCGCACAGCGGGTCGGTGCTCCCGGCGCTCGAAGCCGATCTCGCGGGCTACGAGGGAACTTCGGGCTCGTTGCACTTCGCGATCGACAAGCCACTGACGAAGCGCCTGGTGAAGAAGCTCATCATCACGCGCATGCGACAACTCGGCCTGCGATAGCGCGCATCGAACCTCGTACAGTACCGGTGCCCCGGATCACGGGCGGGCGACCGACAGGAGCACCCATGGCCAAGATCACGTTCGACTTCGGTGACCGCACCGTGCTCGTGACCGGCGCGGCGCAAGGCATCGGACACGCGATCGCGACGTTGTTCCACGACGCCGGCGCCGCGGTCGCGGTGGCCGACCGCAACCCCGACGTGCTCGCCTCGGCATGGCCTGCGTCGGAGCGCGTGCTCCCGGTCGCGCTCGACGTGTCCGACACGGGTGCGGTGGCCGACGCGGTGAACGAGATCGCAAAGTGGAGCCCGACCGCTTCGCTCGACGTGGTGGTGAACAACGCGGGAATCACACGCGACCGCGTGTTGTGGAAGCTCACCGACGACGACTGGAACGACGTGCTGGCCGTGCACCTCACGGGCACGTTCGCGACGACACGCGCGGCCGTGCCGCTGATGCGCGAGCGCGGGTTCGGTCGCATCATCAACGTGACGAGCTACACGGGCTTGCACGGCAATCTCGGACAGGCCAACTACGCGGCAGCCAAGGCCGGCATCATCGGGTTCACGAACACCGCGGCGAAGGAGCTTGCGTCGTTCGGCATCACGGTGAACGCGATCTCACCGAACGCAAGCACCGCGATGGTGGCCGAGATCCCCGAAGAACGAATGACCGAGCTCACGGGAGCCGTCCCCATGAAGCGCTTCGGTGAGCCGGCGGAGATGGCGCCGGCCGTGGCGTTCCTCGCGTCCGACGAAGCGAACTACATCACCGGCGTCGTGCTCCGCGTCGATGGCGGCCTCGCCATCTGACCTGCCGCCCGGCGTCAGGCCGACGTCGCCGCGCGAGCCTCGCCGACCATCGCGACGAGCGCGGCGCGCACCTCGTCGCTCGTGGTGCACTCCTCATGGAACTCGACGCGCACCGCGGCGCGACCTGACTCGCTCACCGCGATCATCTCGAACCCGTAGCGATCGACCGCCGACATCGTTGCGGCCGTGGTGTCGGGACGTCCGGCGAGGTGTTGGCAGATGAGCACCTGCGCGTCGAGGTGGTCGATGTTCATGTGCTCGATGATGCGCGCCGACGAGTCGACGAGAGGATCGGGCTCGGCGGCCGCGTAGCCCGGTGCGTCGACCCAACTCATGCGTCCGTACCCGCCCACGTAGCGCAGGCTCTGCACCTCGAGGCGGTAGAACGCGAAATCCCCGAAGTCGATGTAGTACGACGCCGACGGGTTCGCGGCGAGGTAGCGCTCCCGCGCGACGGCGCGTTCGTCGTCGGGGATGGCGGTCAAGTCGCCCATGAGGGTGACCCGCCCGCTGGCCAACGGGTCCGCGCCGTCGGGGACCGGCTCGGCGACCAACAAGCTGGCGCGAGGGTCGCGGATCGCGTTCTGCGTGTGCTCGGCCATCGTGCTCACGAAGAAGAGCGGGTTGCCGCGGTCGTCGAGCGCGTACGCGGCGACCGAGCCGTACGGGTAGCCGGCCGGGTCGGTCGCGACCGTCGACAGCGCGCCGCGGGTGCCCGACGCGACCAAGGTGCGGCAGCGCTCGGCGTGCGATGGTTCGCGCGGCGGCGCCACTCCGGGAGTGGTGGCGAGGGAACCACCCTCGGTGCCGGTGGGGACGCTGTGGCCGGTCGGTCGCTGGGTCATGGGTATCAGGTTAGGCGACCCTCACTCTCGACAGACTGTCCGAGCGACGATTCCGGGTCGACCTACAGGTAATCCTCGCGCTGGAGATAGGTGAACGCGCCCCAGCCCGGCAAAATCGGCAGCCAGAAGGTGGCGATCCGGAACAGGAAGACCGATGGCACCGCCACGTCGTTGGGCATGCCCGCCGCGACCAACCCGGCGATCACCGCGGCCTCGAGCGCTCCGAGGCCTCCGGGAGTCGGGGCGACGCTCGCGATCGTCGCACCCGCGAGGTAGACGGCGCCCACCTGCGCGAACGTGAGCTCGCCGCCGAACGCCCGGGTGGAGAGGTACATCGCGGCGAGGTAGCCGGTCGTCACGATGACCGAGCCCCCCACGAGCATCGCCACGTTCGCGGGGCTGCGCACCACGGCGACGAGTCCGCTCAGCGAACGGCGCACCACCGGCAGCGCGCGCTGGAGCACCTGGTGGCGGATCCAGGGGATCGCGAACGCGACCACGGCCAGCCCGAGCACCACGGCCACGCCGTAGAAGAACACCTCGGGATCGGGGAGGTGGATGGATCCGAGCGCGGAGCGTCCGGCCCACACGAGGAACACCACCAGCATCACCACGTGCACCGCGAGGCCGGCCACCATGTCGAGTCCAACTGCTGGCACCGCGACCGCGGGGTCCACGCCCGACTTCTGGAGGTAGCGCACGTTCAGCGCCATGCTGCCGACCGACGCGGGTGCGAGCGTGCCCGCGAACGACGACGCGACCTGCGCGACGAACGTGGGCATGAACCGCAGGCGGTTGGGCACGGAACCGATCATCCCCGTCGCCGCCCCGAGATAGGTGAACGCCGACGCGAACACCACCGGGATGAACCACACCCAGTCGGCCGCCTCGACTTGGCTCGCGATGCCGGGGAGGTCGGAGAGCTGGGGGAGCAGGAAGTAGGTGACTGCGACCAACATCACGACGGTGAGGATCGTGCGTCGCGTCACGCGCGCGAGCGGCACGAACTCGGGCTCGTCGACGCCACACCGTTGCGCGACGGTCGTCTGCAACTCCTTGAGCAGACCCTTCTGGTCGCGCAGCGACGCGCGCGTCGCGCCGCTGAGCGCGTTCACCTGCAGCAGTCGCAACGAGGTACGCACCGCGTCGGTGCCGAGCACCGCGATCGCGGAGTCGACCGCGCGCGCGGCGCCGACGCTCAACGCGAGCGCGGCCATCAGCTGCGCGACGTCGGCGTCGATGAGCGAGTCGTCGACCGCTACATCACTGAACGCGAACCCGACCAACCACGGCGTGCCGCCGGGGTCGATCATCAGGTTGGCGCGGCGGAGGTCTCGATGCGCGATGCGATGGGAGCGCAGGATCGCGACCTGCTCCCAGATCGCGTGCAGGAGCGCGTCGTCGATCGTGCTCGCGTCGACGGTCTCGAGCGGCGCGCCCTCGAGGCGGTCGTACGCGATCAACATCGAGTCGGTGCCCACTTCGGAGATCGTGCGCATGCGCGGGGTGCGGACGCCCACGTCGCGCGCTTGCAGCGAGGCGAGCGCCTCGTGTTCCACGTTGCGTCGCAGCGACCAGAACGGCCGCTCGTCGCCCACGTTCTTGAGCCGGAGCGAGCGATAGACGCGCGACAACACGTCGGCCGATCGCTCCTCCGGGCTCGCAACCTTGCAGTAGAGCTCTGTGGCGTCGGCGCGAGTGGCGACGTAGGCGCGCGAGCCCAGGCTCGACGACGGCACGCTCTCGAGCCGCATCACGGGCAGCGCGGCCGCGACGAGGCTCGCCCTGATCGCCGACAGCGTGGCATGTTGATCGGGTCGACCGAACGCGAGCAGCACCGCCGCACCGACCGCGCCCCCGAGCGCAAGTGCGAAGAACACCTCGGCGGGGAGTTGCACCGACAACACGATGCGAAGGAACGCAAAGGCGGTGATCATCACCGCACCGGCCCGCCGCCACCGTTGGCCGACGAAGGGCGCGAGGATCACGAACGACGCCGCGAACGTTGCGAGCCCGGCCGGCGTGACCGTGCCGCCGAGCTCCAACCCGGCGCCGGCCGCGAGGTGGTTCGACACCTGCTGCGGCTTCGCGTCGTCGAGCCACGAGAGTGCGACGCTCACCAACGCAGCGGACGCGACGTTGGCAACGACCAGGTACCCGAGTAAGCGGTAGCGCTTGAGCACGATCGGCACGATGAGCACACCGATGCCCACGACGACGGCGAGGAGTTGTGCCGCGCCTGCGAGCACGCGTTCGGATGGCGCGTCGAGGAAGTTGAGGAGCGCGAGTACGTCGGTCTCGAATCCGAGCACCGCGTGCTCACCCCACCGAGTGAGGGCCAGCATCGCCAACGTGAGTGCGCCGTACGCGACGAGGCGCAGCACGTCGGATGCGGAGCGCGTGTATCCGACGATCTCGTCGGGCTCGAAGCGCGCGTCGTGTGCGGGCGGGCCGGTCGCGAAGGAGTCGTCGGAGTCGAGCGAGGGGGTTGCCACTGGGGCAGCAGTCTTGCGCGTGGGTGCGGTTCGCAGTGAGCCGGACTCAGCTCGCGCGTTCGAACGTTGCGGCGAACCCGCCGTCAGCGCGGAAAAGCTCCAAGCGAGTCCTGGTCACGCGATAGGTGGTCGCAAGCTCGAGCGCGGCGAGGTAGCGCTGCTCCTGCTCATTGACTGCGTTGTCGACGCACGCACGCTGGGTGACGGCGAGCGGCCCGATGTCGATGCCGTCGTTGCCGGTGGTGGCAACCTTGCCGGAGTAGGTGTTGCACCCACTGTTGCCCGACACCTGGGTGCCCGATGCCTGGTTGGTGGTGAACTTCGCGGTGAGCGCGGTGCTCACGTTCACCGACTGGATCGCACTGCCCGTGTAGTACGAGGTGACGTTCCAGTTGCCGGTCAAGTCGGCCGCGGTCGACGCCGTGTAGCCGAGTAGCACCGTCCCCGAGCGGTCGAGCAGCGTGAGACGCTCCCCGTGGATCTCGTACGACTGCGTGCGCGGAAGTCGCGCCATGTATGCGGTTTCCACCGTCGCGGCCGCGCCTCTGCAGCCGATCAGCGTGCTGGTGAGGTTGGAACTGATCGTCAGCTCGGATCCTGACGCGGTGTACGCGCCGCTGTAGTTGTTGCAGCCGTTCTTCCCGGCGATGCGGCCGTCGGCGAACTGGGCGTACACGTCGAGCCCGTCCAGCGACGCGCCGAGCGACGGCGACGACGCGAGCACCCACGTCGGTCCAACGAGTGTGAGTGTCTTCGCCGACGACTTCGCGGTCGTCGTGGTCGACGTGGACGTGCTGCCCGAGTCGTCGCTCGAACACGCGACGAGTC
>JBEVLJ010000299.1:0-7629 GCA_040509195.1 Acidimicrobiia bacterium | reverse complement strand
CGACGTGGGCGTCGGGCTCGTGCTCAACCCCGGTACTCCCGTCGAAGACGTGCTCCCGTACCTTGGCGACATCGACCTGCTGCTGTTCATGACGGTCAACCCCGGATGGGGCGGCCAGGCGTTCATCCCCGAGGTGCTCGACAAGATCGCTCTCGCCCGCGCCGAGATCGACACGTGGGGTCACGAGGTCGAGATCGAGGTCGACGGCGGCATCAACGTCGACACGGCGCCGCTCGCCGCCGACGCCGGCGCCGACATCCTCGTGGCCGGGAGCGCGGTGTTCAAGGCCGACGATCCGGCCGCGGCCGTGCGCGCGATCCGGGCGGCCGCGTCGACCGTCGTGTCGGAATGACCGAGCCGCGACCATGAGTGTGCAGGTCGACCTCGCGGCCAAGGTGCTCGTGTGCTCCGACGGTGTGGCCGAGGGCTCGCGCGTCGACTCCGCCGGTCCGAAGATCGTCGAACGTCTCACCGAAGCCGGCTTCCAGGTGCAATCCCACGAGGTCACGTCCGACGGCATCGACGAGGTCGCGTTCGCGTTGCGCGGACTCGTCGCCAAGTTCGCGGGACTCGTCGTCACGACCGGCGGCACCGGTTTCGGCCCGCGTGACTTCACGCCGGAAGGCACGCGCATGGTGATCGATCGTGAGGCGCCCGGGATGGCGGAGGCGATGCGTCGAGTGAGCGACGCGTCGGGCAAGCCGTTCGGGATGTTGTCGCGCGGGTTGTGCGGCAGCACCGGCGCCGCGCTGATCTGCAATCTGCCCGGTTCGAGCAACGGTGCGCTCGAGTGCCTCGAGGTGATCCTTCCCGCCGTGCCGCACGCCCTCGACCTGTTGCGCGGCGGCCGCCCCCACTAGAGGGGTTCGGGCGCTCGAGTGGTTTCCGACAAGTAGTGCGCACCGGGGCCGGAGGCGGCGGCGATGTCGTCGGGGTTGAAGATCGCGCAGCTGTCGAGCGACTGGCACCCGCACCCGATGCACTTCGAGAGCTTGTCGCGCAAGCCGAGCAAGGTGGCGATCTTGGCGTCGAGCTCGGGACGCCACTCGTCGGACAGCTCCTGCCATTCCTCGGGCGTAGGGGAGCGGTCGACTGGGAGGTGGCCGATCGCGGTGCGGATCTCCGAGAGCTTCATCCCCACGCTCTGCGCGCCACGGATGAACGCGACTCGGCGCAGCACGTCGCGGCTGTAGCGCCGTTGGCCGCCTTCGGTGCGGGCGGCTGCGATCAGGCCTTGCCGCTCGTAGAAGCGCAGCGCCGAGGTGGCGATCCCGATGCGGGCCGCCGCCTCGCCGATCGTGATCTCGGCAGGGATCGTGGGTCGTTGGTTCGCCATGCTTGACTTGAACAATACTTGAAGTCTTATCCTCTCACTCCCTGACCCCGCATCCCGTCGCCCAGGTTCCGGCATCGAGGACCCGTGACCAACAGTCGAACCCACTCCGCAAGCCCCACCGATGAGGCGCTGATGGCTCGCGCGCGGGCGCTCGGGTTCGCGGTGCGCCGTCGCACGCCGCCGAACCCATGGGTGGGCTGCGTGATCGTGCGCGACGGCGAGATCGTCGGCGAGGGGGCGACCCACCCACCGGCCAACTGGCCGGACGGCCTGCACGCGGAGGCCGAGGCGCTCGCAGCCGCCGGTGATCGGGCGCAAGGTGCGACCGTCTACACGACCCTCGAACCTTGCTCGCACCACGGTCGTACACCGCCGTGCGCCGACGCGCTGATCGCCGCGGATGTGGCGCGGGTCGTGGTGGCGGTTCTCGACCCGGACCCGCTCGTGAGCGGTGCAGGCCTTGCCCGCTTGCGAGACGCGGGCATCACGGTCGACGTGGGTGTCGGCGCGACGGACGCGGCCGACGACCTGTTCTCCTATCTGCTCCACCGCCGCGCGGGCCGAGCTGCGGTGGTCGTCAAGGTGGCGACCACCATCGACGGCCGCACCGCCGCGGCCGACGGCACGTCGCAGTGGATCACCGGACCTGCCGCGCGCACCGACGTGCACGAGCTGCGCGCCGACTCGCAAGCGGTCGTGATCGGCGCCGGCACGGCGCTCGCCGACCAGCCGACCTTGACGGCTCGCGACTTGGAAGACACGACCGTGGTGCAGCCGCAGCGGGTGCTGCTCGACGCGCGGGGCCGGGTGCCCGCAACGGGGCCGTTGTTCGACGTCACCTTCGCCCCGACGACAGTGGTCACCACCGATGCCGCGTCGCCCGACGCAGTCGCGGCATGGCGCGACTCAGGTGCCGAGGTTCACTGCGTCGCCGCGGCCGTCGGGGGAATCGGCGTCGATCTGCAGGCGGTGTTCGCGCTGCTGGGCAAGCAGGGCGTGCTCCAGGCACTGGTCGAGCCCGGTCCGACGCTGGCCGGCGCGCTGGTCGAGCACGGCCCACTGGATCGCATGATCACGTACGTCGCACCCGCGTTGCTCGGCACTCGTGGGCGGGCCGCGTTCGACTGGGCCGGACCCGACACCATCAACGACGCGCTGCGCTGGCGCATCGCACGCGTCACCCACCTCGATCCGGACGTACGCCTCGATCTCGTGCCGACGGCGAATCCGTTCGAACGGGAGGTGTGATGTTCACGGGCATCGTCGAAGAGCTCGCACACGTGAAGTCGGTGGTTCATCACGGTGGGGGTGCGCGCATCGTGATCGACGCCACCGCCGTCCTCGAGGATGCCGTGCTCGGCGCGTCGATCGCCGTGAACGGCTGTTGCCTCACCGTGGTGGAGCTCGGCGACGGTTGGTGGGCGGCCGACGCGGTGACCGAGACGCTGCAACGCACGAGCCTCGGCGGCCTCGAGCCCGGCGACGCCGTCAACCTCGAACGCCCGGTGCGGCTCGCCGATCGACTGGGCGGCCACCTCGTGCAAGGTCATGTGGATGCGGTCGCCACGGTGCGCGCCCGCACGCCCGAGCCTGACGGCTCGGTGCGCGTGGAGATCGAAGCGCCGCCCGAGGTGTTGCGCTACATCGTGACGAAGGGCTCGATCACCGTCGACGGTGTGAGCCTCACGGTCGCCGCCCTCCGCGACTCAGAGCGAGGCGGCGCCTCGTTCACGGTCGCCGTCATCCCGCACACCCTCACGGTGACCACGCTCGGCACCCGCGAGCCCGGCGACCGGGTGAACCTCGAGGTCGATGTGGTCGCCAAATACGTGGAACGCCTGGTCACGCCGTTCAGAGCTGAAGAACCACACGACCTACCCTCGTCGAGCGCCGACCTCCCGTCGACAGCAGAAGAGAGCTGACTTCCCATGCCGTTCACCGACATCGAGCGTGCCATCGCCGCCGTCGCTCGGGGCGAGATCGTCATCGTGGTCGACGACGCCGACCGTGAGAACGAGGGCGACCTCATCATGGCGGCGGAGAAGATGACGCCGGAGCAGATGGCGTTCATGATCCGCTACACGAGCGGCGTGATCTGCATGCCGGTCGAGGGCGCGCGCCTCGACGAGCTGCGCATCCCGCTCATGGTCAGCGACAACACCGAGGCGCAACGCACGGCGTTCACCGTGTCGGTCGACGCGCGTCACGGCACGAGCACCGGTATCTCCGCGGCCGATCGTGCCACGACCGTGCACGCGCTCCTCGATCCTGCGACCCGCGCCGAAGACCTCGCCCGTCCGGGCCACATCTTCCCACTGCGCTATCGCGACGGCGGCGTGCTCAAGCGCGCCGGCCACACCGAAGCCGCAGTCGACCTCGCTCGCCTGGCGGGCCTGGACCCCGCCGGCGTGCTGGCGGAGGTCGTGAACGACGACGGCACGATGGCGCGGGTGCCCGAGCTCGAAGCGTTCGCCGAAGCGCACGATCTCGTGCTCATCTCGATTGCCGATCTCGTGCGCTACCGCCGTCACCAGGAGAAGCTGGTGCGACGCGTGTCGGAAGCGCGCATCCCCACGCAGCATGGCGACTTCACTGCGTATGCGTTCGAGTCGCTGCTCGACGGCACCGAGCACATCGCGTTCGTGCGCGGCGAGGTGTCGGGCGCGGAGAACGTGATGGTGCGCGTGCACTCCGAGTGCCTCACCGGCGACGTGTTCGGTTCACTGCGCTGCGACTGCGGACTGCAACTCGACGCGGCGATGGAGCTGATCGCCTCCGAAGGTGCGGGCGTGGTCATCTACCTGCGCGGGCACGAAGGTCGCGGCATCGGGCTCGGTCACAAGCTCAACGCGTACGCGTTGCAGGATCGTGGGCGTGACACCGTCGAGGCCAACGTCGAGCTCGGCTTCCACGCCGACTCGCGCGAGTACGGCATCGGTGCGCAGATCCTCGTCGATCTCGGCATCACCACGATGCGCCTGCTCACGAACAATCCCGCCAAACGGGGTGGCCTCGAGGGGTACGGTCTCTCGATCGTCGAGCGGGTGCCGCTGAACGTGGAGCCCAACGCGGAGAACATCCGCTACCTGCGCACCAAGCAGGAGAAGATGGGCCACCTGCTCGGCATCGATGGTGAGAGCACCAGCGATGCGCCGCTCGACGCCGGGAACGCGGGAAGCAGCTAGGACGCACATGGGCACCTACTCGCCGTATGGAGCAGGAGAGCACGAGGGCACGCTCGATGCCACCGGGATGCGCATCGCGATCGTGGCCGGTCGCTTCAACGACCACGTCACGAAGCCGCTCCTCGAAGGCGCGATCGACACGCTCACGCGTCTCGGTCTCGCGGCCGACGACCTCGCGGTCTGGTGGGTGCCCGGCGCGTTCGAGATGCCGCTCACCGCGCAACAACTCGCAGCCACGCACGACGCGGTCGTGTGCCTGGGCGCAGTGATCCGAGGCGACACGCCCCACTTCGAGTACGTCGCAGGGGAGTGCGCCGCCGGTTTGCAGCGTGTCGCGCTCGACACCAACACACCCGTCGTGTTCGGCGTGCTCACCACCGAGAACCTCGACCAGGCGATCGAGCGTGTCGGTGGCAGCGAGGGCCACAAGGGCGCCGAAGCTGCCCGCACCGCGGTCGAGATGGTCACCCTCCTCGCCGACATCACTTCCCGTTCCGAAAAGGAAGACGCCTGATGTTGCGGCTGGTGTTGCCGAAGGGTTCACTCGAGGCCCAGACCATGCAGCTGTTCGACGACGCCGACCTCGCGGTGTCGCGGAGCTCCGACGTGAACTACCGCGCGTCGATCGACGACCCGCGCATCAGCGAGGTGCGTATCCTCCGTCCGCAGGAGATCCCGACGTACGTCGCCGAAGGTCGTTTCGACGTCGGCATCGCGGGCCGCGACAGCATCGAGGAGTGCGGCGTCGAGGTCGTCTCGCTGGGGCAGTTGAACTACTCGAAGGTGTCGGCACAACCGATTCGTCTCGTGCTCGCAGTCGCGAACGACTCGCCGGTGCAGTCGGTCACCGATCTCGCACCAGGTTCTGTCGTGCATGTCGAACACACGCGCGTCGCGCGCGAGTACTTCGAGAAGCACGGCGTCGACGTCGAGATCCGCTACTCGTACGGCGCGACCGAAGCCAAGGTGCCCGACATCGCCGACGCGATCATCGAGATCACCGAGACCGGCAGCGGCCTGCGCGCCGCCGGCCTGCGCATCATCGACACGGTCATGGTGTCGTACACCGAGTTCTTCGCGAACGCGGAGTCGTATCAAGACCCCGGGAAGCGCAAGGCGATGGAGCAGATCCAGATCCTCCTCTCCGGCGCGCTCGAAGCGCGCGGTCGCGTGCTGCTCAAGCTCAACGTCGACACCGCGCAGCTCGACGACGTCATCGCTCTCCTGCCGGCGCTGAAGTCGCCCACGGTGTCGAAGCTGTTCGGGGAAGACGGCTACGCGGTCGAAACCGTCGTCGCGAAGGGCGAGATCAACACGCTCATCCCCGCGCTCAAAGACGCCGGCGCCATGGGCATCATCGAGCTCCCCATCTCCAAGATCGTCCACTAGCTCTCCTCACGTGGCTGAGTCACCCGTGACTGACCTGAGCGTGGCGCCCATCGGGGAATTGCACGCCCGCGTGAGCGCGTTCGACGAGCACCGGGGCATCGGCGAGGTCACCACCGCCACCGGTGAGCTGCTCCGCTTCCATTGCACGGCGATCGCTGACGGCACGCGCACAATCGCGGTCGACACTGACGTCGACCTTGCGATCGTCAACGGCCCCCTCGGCACCTATGAAGCCGCGCACCTCCGCGCCCGCGCCTGACCAGTCACACCCGCCTCTTTGATCCGTCCCGGAGCAAGGGCACGCACGCCGAATCGTGCCATGATGCGCGAAGGCGGGTGTACGGGCCGGAGGATGTGCGGAGTGAACAAGGCCGAGAACGCCGCGTTCGTAGTCGTCGTGTTGGTGTGGTTCGGCGTCTGGCGCGGCGCCGGATACCTGGTGGGGAAGAGTCGCGGGCGCGCCGGCACCGGCGCGATCCTGGGCGTACTGCTCGGAATCTTCGGGATCCTGATCACCCTCCTGCTGTCTCCGCGTGACGACCAGTCCCGCGACACGCAACGCCGACGATCGGAGCGCGCGATGGCCGATTGGGAGGCGCAGTACGGAGATCAGCTCGACTGATCCTTGGCCTGCGCTCGCCGCATCTCGTCAACCCGTTCGTCGATAGGGCGGCGGGAGGCCGAACGTCAACGCCTCTTCCTCGGTGAGCTCGTCTCGGAGCACGAGCTTGAGGCCGTCGGGCTGGTTCGGATTGCCGAGCAACACCCAGCGGCCGTGCGGCACGAGCGTGGCGTGATGGTCGGAGGGGCCACCCGTGCACACCGCAGCCAGGTTCGAGATGTCGTCGGTGCCGCCCCACGACCGGGGGACCAGGTGGTGGATCTGCAGCCCGCGCCGCCGCTCGCACCCCGGGACTCGGCAGTGCCCGTCGCGGAGCAGCACTGCACGAGCGATCTTCGGTGACAGCGCGCGGCCGCGTCGCCCGACGGTGATCGGCTCGCCGCGCTCGTCGACCAACACCGGTTCGATCACCGAGTTGGCGCGCAGCTGCTCGACCATCGTGTCCGGGAGCGGGACACCCGCCACCTCGGCGGGCCCATCCAGCGGCACGTGCACAACCAGTACCGGCTCGGGTGCACGCGTCGCCTCGTGTGACTCGGGACCGTCAGGCAGTGGACCTTCCGCGTCCGCCTGCGCGCGGATGAGCTGCATGAGCGCATCAGCGCCGCGATGTTCGTAGGAATCCCACGGGTGCCCCTTCGGCGGGCGCATCTGCTCGATCATCTTGTTGATCGTGGCCTCGAAGCGCGCGCCGTCGAGGTCGGGCAGCTCACCTCGCAGTGACAGCATCCCGGTGGCCGGCGTCCACCACATCCGCAGACTGCGCGCCTGGCGGCGGCGATGCGCGTCGTCTGCCGTCGGCTTGGACTGCGCTCGCCGTTGGCGGGCGAGATCGTCCGGCGACATGTTCTGTGCGCGCTCGGCCCATTCCTCGTCGGTCGACTCGTCGGCGAGCTGCATCGCTTCGTCGAGCTGCTCCTCACTCAGGTCTCCGTTGTGCCCAGCATTGGCGAGGTTTGGCTTCGACTTCATCGCCCGAGCGGACTCGCGCTTCTTGCGCGCGGTGCGCTCCGACACGCCATCCCGTGCGGCCAAATCGTCGTCGAGTGCTTCACGCTCGTCGAGCACCGCGATGATCGCCAGTTCCTCGACGTGCA
>JBEVLJ010000298.1:0-2845 GCA_040509195.1 Acidimicrobiia bacterium | reverse complement strand
TACCCCGAGTACTGCGACCTGGACTTGAGCCCGTGGGACTACTCGGGCGACTGCGCCGTCATCAATGGCGCGAACCATGGCTGGCGCACCGGGCCCGAGGGCTGCACGAAGTCCACGATCGGGATCGGGGTACGCCGACACGGAGCCCGTGACGCTCGACGCGACCGGGCCGACGGCGGTCGAGGGCGGGGCCTGACGCGGACCATCGTCGTTCGGCGGCTTCTTCGGTGACTTCACCTATGAGGGGTCACGCTCGATCATCGGTCCGTATCTCGCGATGCCCGGCGCGGGCGCGTTCGCTGTCACCCAGTGCGGCGACCATTTGCACGCACTGCATGACGAACATCGCCGTGACGTTCGAGGGTGACGCCGCCCACTCCACGACGACGGCGATGGTGACGATGGTCGGGAGCGGCGAGCAGGCCGGTCGCGGGGTTGCAACGGGGGCTCCGCTACATCGACGACCTCGTGCGCGTCGGCGGTGACTGGAAGATCCGACGTCGCAACCACAGCCAGGTCTGAGGCTCAGGCCGAGGTCGCATCCATGCGGTCGAACACCTGCTCGACTGCGTCGGTGCGGGCGAGCGTCATGGCGCGGCTCTCGGGGTGGGTGAAGACGTACAGGGCACCGTCCACCACGCCGTCAATCGCGCAGCGCGCGACGTCGGCGGGAGCGAGCACGCCACCGACCGCGGCGAGCTGCTCGGCCAACGCCGGGTCGAGCAGCGAGAAGTGCGTGCCGGTCATGACGTTGGCGAAGGCCTCGGGGATCCGGTCGTGCGTCGACTCGCTGAGCCCCGTCGCGACCGCGGCGGGGCACAGGATCGTGACGCCGACGCCGGCGGGCTCGAGCTCGCTGTGGAGCGCCTCCGCGAGCAGGACCAACATGTGCTTGGACGTGGTGTAGCCCAGCTGTTGGCCGCCCGCGGTGAATCCGGCCACCGATGCGGTGAAGAGGAGATGGCCCTCGCCGCGGTCGCGCATCCTCGGCGCGACGCACTGCGCGCCGTGGAAGCCGCCGAAGTAGTTGACCTCGAACATCCAGCGCATGTAGTCGGCGGGCAGGTCGAGCACCGGGCTCGGCGTCGGCCCCACGCCGGCGTTGCTGCAGAGGAGCGCGATGGGGCCGAGGTGCTCCTCGGCGCGGTCCACCGCGAACTGCCAGCTCTCCGCCGACGTCACGTCGAGCTCGAGGGCGAGCGCGGTGCCGCCACCGTCGGCGATCTCCTCCGCCACCGCGCGCACCGCGTCGGCGCGCACGTCGGTCACCGCGACCTTGGCGCCGCGACCGGCGACCTCGTGAGCCAGCGCCGCGCCGATGCCCGATCCGGCGCCGCTCACGAACACGACCCGGTCCTGCAATTCGTGCATGTCACATCCCCCCGACCGTCGCGGCGCTGAGCCGCCGGATGGGCGACTCTACGACACGTCGACGTGCCCGGCCAGACGACAAAGATCTTCGGGCTTCCTGGGCGACCGAGCGCCCTCAGCGGCACGTGCTCGACATCGGGCACCCGGAGATGGGCATGGTTCTGGCGCGGTTCGCGGGTTACGCTCCTTACGACACGACGTGCCGATTGTGGGGGTGCACCGTGACCAGAGCCTTGATGATCTCGACCGACGGCCATGCCGCGCCGCCGATGTCGGCCTTCCGTGACTACCTCGAGCACACGCACCACGAGGCGTTCGACGAGTACGTGCGTGGCCACGATCAGGTCCACGCGATGTTCGAGTCACAACGCGCGGACTCCAGCCGTGTCACGCCGACACCACTGCTCTTCGACGACGACCTGCTCGAGGACCACATCGAGCGTGTGATCCGGTCGGGTGCCATCGCGGGCGAAGGTGACCCGACGCGACGGGTCGAGCTCCTCGAGCGGGAAGGCATCGTCGCCGAGGTCCTCTTCCCGAACGGCATCCCGTTCCAGCAGTCGTTCACCGGTGGGATGCCCGACGTCGAGCTGCAGGCGGCGGGCCAACGCGCGTACAACCGGTGGATCGCCGATTTCTGCGCCGCGGCGCCGGGACGGTTCATCGGGCAGGTGAGCGTGTCGTTCGGTGACGTCGACGAGGCGTGCAGGGAGATCCGCAAGGGCGCCGAGGCCGGCCTGCGAGGAGTGCTCTTCCCGGCGCCGGCCGCGCACGACTGGTCGGACCCGAGCTACGACCCGATCTGGTCGGTGTGCGAGGAGCTCGGCCTGCCGCTCAACAGCCACGGCGGCGGGGTCGGCGCCAGCTTCCCGCGCGCCGACGTTCCCTTCGAGCGCGGCATCGCGCTGTTCGGGAGGGAGTCGCTCTGGCACGCGCGGCGCCCGTTCTGGCACTTCGTGCTCGGCGGCGTCTTCGACCGGTACCCGGGCCTGACGCTGGTCTTCACCGAGCAGCACTCCGACTGGGTCCCCGCCCTGTTGCGCACCATGGACCACACGGCGCGCGGCTCGTTGTACGCGGCGAGCATGGGCAAGTTCGTCGAGAAGCTCCCGAGTGAGTACTTCGCCGAGCACTGCTTCCTGGGTGCCTCGATCCTCGCGCGTGCCGAGATCACGATGTGGGACGAGATCGGCGACGACAAGCTGATGTTCGGCGCCGACTTCCCTCACCTCGAGGGGACGTACAGCCGCACGCACGACTTCCTGCGCGCGTGCTTCGGCGACAACGGGCGGAGCGTCGGCGACATGGTCGCGTTCCTCGGTGGCACGGCACTCGGCGTGTTCGATCTCGACGCAGCGCAGCTCCGGCCGATCGCCGATCGCGTGGGGCCGGAGATCGAGGATCTGCTCGTGCCGCTCCCCGACGACGAGTTCGCCTCGCTCGCCGCACGCGGCGACATCCTCCGACCCGTCGG
>JBEVLJ010000297.1:0-9114 GCA_040509195.1 Acidimicrobiia bacterium | reverse complement strand
GCACTCGGGGTCTTATTAATGCCAGCCGCAGGAGTCACACTCGGAACGGTCGCACCGTTCGCCGTCGGCGTGGCACCAGGGGCTCGTTGAAACACAGCAGGCCGAGATTGCACGCCATTCACAGGAGCACCCTGGAAGGGATCGGAAGTGGGCGGAGACCCTGCGGCGCGGGGGCCCGGCTGCACGGCAGCGGCGGGATTGTGAGTATCCTCGAACCATGATCTTCGTGATCTCCGGTCTGCTGTTGCTGCCGATCGTCGAGCTCGTCGTGATGATCCAAGTGGGCCAGTGGCTCGGTGGGTTCGAGATGTTGGCGCTGCTCGTGATGTGCACGTTCCTCGGTGTGTGGATCGTCAAGCACCAAGGGGTTGGTGCTTGGCGCCGCATCCGCGCGGACCTCGCCGTCGGTCGGGTGCCTGCTGCGCGGCTCATCGACGGGGGCCTGATCCTCGCCGCCGGTGTGATGTTCATCATCCCCGGCTTCGTCACCGACCTGATCGCAGTGCTGCTGTTGCTGCCGCCGGTACGAGCGCTCCTGCGCAACGCGCTGGCTCGTCGTTGGCAGGTGTCGCCCGTGGCGGTCACGACCACGACGACCACTCTGCGCGGCGACGCGCTCGACGTCGACTCACGCCCGCACACCTCGAACGATCGCCACGAGCTCGGTCCCTGACGAAGGCCTTCACGGCGGGTCAATTGCGCGGACGGGTCAGATTCGCCGCAGCAGCTCGGGTGGAACGGGTGCGTCGACGCGCTGGCTGACCTGATCGGGCCGCAGGAGCCCGGTCGGGCCCGCGATGCGGTCGGCCACCTGGAGGTCGAGCAGCTCCAGGCCCCGATCATCGAGGCCCTGACGATCGGGACCGCTGCCGTCGACCGGTGCGATGCGCGCCAGCATGGCGTCGAAGAGACGCTGCGGCAGCACCCGGCCGACACCGGCGACCAACCACACGAGCGTGGTCGGCCGCGTGAGGCCCTCGAGCGCCGAGCTGGTGCCATGCGGGACCAGTGCATGGGTGGGCGACGCGCCCATCACCTCGACGAGCACGTGGGTCGGCTCGAACGCGGCGGCCGTGGCCAGATCCACCGGGCGCGCGGATGCCTCGCTGTGTGCCAGTCGACGCGCCCAGTGGTCGTCGCCCACGCCGCGCACTGCCAACACGTCGAGATCGGGCCGTGAGTCGAACGCCTCGCCCGTGAGCTCGGGCCAGCCGAGCACGGCGATCGGCTCGTCGTGGGGGAAGGGCAGCAACCCGGACAGGCGTCCCGGCGTGTGGTCGGCCCGGACCAGGCCTTCCGCCTCCCACGCGGCATCGGCAGGATCGGGTGCTGCCAGCACCCGGGCGCACAGCCACCAGAGCAGGGGAGACTCCATCTGGTGGTCGAGCAACCGGCGGCACGCCACCACGAGCCCGGCCAGATCATCGTCGAATGCCGCGAGGCAATCGGCCGCCTCGGCGACCATGGTGCGGTCGTCACCCTCGTGGCGGGCGATGTAGCGAAGCCGTTCGAACGGTTGCACCGCTCGAACCGTAGTGCCCCTCGCTGATAGGCCCCGGAGACCTCGCCTCTAGCATCGACCCGATGGAGGCCCGAGTCACGCGCCCGGTGGTGTCGTTGCCCCGCGGACTCACCGAGATCAGTGATCGGGTCGAGGATCGCATCGACACCTTGTTGTCCAGTGAGCTCGAGCGTTGGCGCGCCTTGACGCCGGATCTCGACCCTCCACTCACGGCGCTGCGAGATCTGATCGGGGCCGGGGGTAAGCGCCTGCGGCCCGCGTTCTGCTTCTGGGCGTTCGTCGGCGCGGGCGGTGATCCCGACGATCCCATCATCACCGACGTCGCCGCGGCGATCGAGATGCTCCATGCGTTCGCACTCGTCCACGACGACGTGATGGACGGATCCAACGTGCGCCGGGGTGAGCCCACCGTGCACGCGGCATTCGCGACGTCGCACCGCGCGTCGAACGGTCGCGGGGAGCCGCGTCGCTTCGGCGAAGGCGCGGCGATCCTCGTCGGCGACTTCGCGTTCGTGTACGCGGATCAACTCTTCTCGAGCGCGCCCGCCCGCGTGCGGCCGTTGTACGACGAACTGCGGCTCGAGCTGTGCGTGGGCCAGTACCTCGATCTCGCCGGCACTGCGAGCGGGCGTCGTGATCGTGCGCAGGCCGAGATGATCGAGCGCTACAAGTCGGGCAAGTACACCGTGGAGCGACCCCTGCACGTCGGTGCCGCGCTGGTCGACCGAGACCGTGAGCTCGGCGAATCCCTCTCGGCGTTCGGGATCCCGCTCGGCGAGGCCTTCCAGATGCGCGACGACCTCCTCGGCGTGTTCGGTGATCCCGACGTCACGGGCAAGCCCGTGGGTGACGACCTCCGTGAGGGAAAGCTCACGCCCTTGCTCGCGGCGGCCGTGGATGCATCGGCCGCGACGGACGACACCGACGTCATTCACCTGCTGGCCCGCGTCGGGGAGCCGGATCTCGGTGCCGACGAGATCACGGCGATCCAAGACGCCCTCGTGGCCACCGGCGCGGTGGCGGAAGTCGAGGTGGCGATCGCAGCCCGTGTCGACCTCGCGCTGCAGGCGCTGGAGGCGGTGCAGATCAGCGACGACGCCCGGGTGGCCCTGGCCGCCCTGGCCGAGTTCGTTGCCTGGCGCGACCACTGATGGCGGCCGAGCTCGAGGCCGTGGCCATCGGTCGCCATGAGTAGGCTCGCCCGCCGGTGAACTCGGCGCTCGCGATCGAAGTCGTCGCGCTCGAGAAGCGCTACGGGCCGACCCGCGCCGTCGATGGCCTCTCGCTCGAGATCCACGAGGGCGAGGTGTTCGGCCTCCTCGGACCGAACGGCGCCGGCAAGACCACCACCGTCGAGATCCTCGAGGGATACCGCCGCGCCGACGCGGGCACGGTGCGCGTGCTCGGCCTCGATCCGTGGCGCAACGGTGCCGACCTGCGCGCCCGTGTGGGCGTGATGCTGCAGGAAGGCGGGCTCTATCCGGGCATCCGTCCCCTCGAAGCGCTGCAGCTCTTCGCGTCGTACTACGTCGATCCCGACGATCCCGAGCGTCTGCTCAAGGCAGTCGGGCTCGATGACTCGCGCCACACGCTCGTACGTCGCATGTCGGGCGGTCAGCAGCAACGCCTTTCGCTCGCGTTGGCGCTGGTCGGTCGTCCGTCGCTCTTGTTCCTCGACGAGCCGACCGCCGGCATGGATCCGCGTGCCCGCGCCACCACGTGGTCGCTGGTGCAGGAGCTGCGCGGACGCGGAGTCACCGTCGTGCTCACCACGCACGCGATGGACGAAGCCGAGCAGCTGTGCGATCGGGTGGGCATCGTCGACCACGGTCACCTCGTCGCATGCGGTTCGCCCGCTGAGCTGATGGCCCGCGCGACCGTCGACGACACCCGGTTCTCTGCTGCACCGGGCCTCGACGTGGCCGCGCTCGCGTCGGTCTTCGGTCCGGCCACCAGCGTGATCGAGACGCGTCCCGGCGAGTACGTGATCTCTGATCCGGCCACACCCGAGCTGGTCGCGGTGCTCGCGGCCTGGCTGCGCGACCGGGGCGTGTTGCTCCGCGAGCTGCGCGCCGGCACCCGTTCGTTGGAAGACGTGTTCCTGCGACTCACGAGCGACACGCCCTCATGATCTTTGTGGCAACGACCTTCGTGGCAATGAACCTCGTGGTCTTGAGCATCGTGCCATGAAAGCGGCCGCACTGCGCGCGCAGACGCGCATCGAGTTGTTGCTCACGCTGCGACGTGGCGAGAGCCTGCTCGTCACACTCGCGATCCCGCTCGGGATCCTGATCTTCTTCTCGAAGGTCGACGCGGTCAACACCACCTACGCGGACCCGATCGACTTCCTCGTTCCCGGCGTGCTCGCGCTCGCGGTGATGTCGAGTGCGATGGTGAGCCTCGGCATCGCGACGGGGTACGAGCGTCGCTACGGCGTGCTGAAGCGCCTCGGCGCCACGCCGTTGTCGCGCGCGGGGTTGCTCGCCGCCAAGACCGCGAACGTGCTCGTGTTCGAAGCGTTCCAGACCGTGTTGATCGTCGGTGTGGGCCTCGCCCTCGGGTGGAAGGTCACCGGTGGACTGATCGCCGCGATCGGGTTGATCCTGCTGGGGACGGTCGCGTTCGCCGGAATCGGCATGCTGATGGCAGGCACGTTGCGCGCCGAGGCCAACCTCGCGGCCTCGAACGGTCTGTTCCTCGTGCTGATGTTCCTCGGTGGGATGGCGTATCCACTCGCGAAGTTGCCCGACGCACTCGAGTCGTTTGCGCGATTGCTCCCTGCGGCGGCCCTGTCCGAGACGTTGCGTGGCGTGCTCGACGCGCACACTGGGTTCCGGTGGGGCGAGCTCGTCGTGCTCGTGGTGTGGGCCATCGCCGCACCGCTCGCGGCGGCGCGCTGGTTCCGCTGGGAAGAGTGACTCAGCGCTTCGTGATCGAAGCGATCTGCTTGGCCAGGTCGTCCTTCGTGAGTTCAGACAACGTGTGCGCGGCGACGGTGCCGTCGGCACGGATGAAGAACGTCTGCGGGAGTGGCTTCACGCCGTAGCTCGCGGCGACCGTGCCGTCGTCGACACCGTTCACCCAGTTCGCGTGCTGATCTCGCGCGAACTGCTGCGCGTCGGTGTCGATGTCGCCGGTGTTCACGCCGAGCACTGCGTACTTGCCGTTCGCTGCCTTGGCCGTCTCGCGCAACAATGGGAACTCGGCGCGGCACGGCGTGCACCACGACGCCCAGAAGTTGAGGATGACGGGCGTGCCTCGGTAGTCGGACAACTTCACCGTCTTGCCGTCGAGCGTGGTGAGCGAGAAGTCGGGGGCGATGTCGCCGGTGCTGATCGCTCCAGCCGCAGGAGGAGTGGCGGCAGTGCCGGCGTCGGAGCCGTCATCACGCACGGCGAGCCACGTGACGCCGGCGATCACGAGGATCACGACCAGCGCGCCCGCGAGCAACGCGAGCCGCGCTCGACGGCGTCGCGGCGCCGAGGGATCGTGCGGCATGTCCGAGGTCATCTCGTCGGTCACGACCATGGCGCGGTACGGGGTCAGATCGCCCGGATGAGCGTGTCGACGGCGACGGCCGCGAAGAGCGCCGCGAGGTAGGTGTTCGAGAACATGAAGAACTTGATCGCCTTCTCCGGGCTCGTGCTGCGAGCGAGGCGAACGGCCTGGAGCACGAACAACACACCGAGCACCACGGCGGAGGCGATGTAGATCACGCCGACGTCACTCACCAACGGCAGCACGAGCGACGTGGCGAGCACGACCACGCTGTACCCGACGATGTTGTGGATCGCGACGCGTTCACCCTTCACCACGGGGAGCATCGGGATGCCCGCGGCGGCGTAGTCGTCGCGGTAGCGCAACGCGAGCGCCCAGAAGTGCGGCGGCGTCCAGAAGAACACGATCGCGAACAGGACCCACGCCGGTGCTTCGACGGTGCCCGTGACCGCCGCCCAACCGACCAACACCGGCACTGCACCCGCCGCGCCACCGATCACGATGTTCTGAGGCGTGCGAGGCTTGAGCCAGATCGTGTACACGAACACGTAGAACAACATGGCGCCGACTGCGAGGCACGCCGACAACAGGTTCACCGTCGACCACAACAGCGCGAATGCGATGGCTTCGAGCACGAGACCGAAGATCAGCGCATGCACCGGCGGGATGGACCCCATCGGGAGCGGCCGGTGCGCGGTGCGCCGCATGAGGTGATCGCGGTCGCGTTCGATCCAGCAGTTGATGGTGTTGGCGCCGCCGGCCGCGAGCGCGCCACCGACGAGGACTTCGATCACGAGGAGCACCGGCGGGAACTTGCCTGCGGCGAGGATCATCGCGGGGAGCGTGGTGACGAGGAGCAGCTCGATCACGCGCGGCTTCGTGAGTTGCACGTACGACCACGCGGTCGTACCCGCGCGACCCAATCGGCCACGGAAGACTCGTTGGTGCCAGCGCGTCGCGACCGGCACTGAGGACATCGTCCGCGCCACGTGGTGAATGTACCTCTGTCACGCCAGCCCTCTCGAAGCGGTCCGTGGGCCACGGCTAGCCTGCGAGCGGTGCCAGCGTCCGAAGTGAAGCAGTCGATCCGCATGACCGCCGACCGCCTGTTGCTCACGCCGAACGAGGATGGCGGTGATCGCAAGAGCCGGGGAGGAATTCTGATCCCCGCCACCGCGGCCGTCAGCCGCCGATTGATGTGGGCCGAGGTCGTCGCAGCCGGTCCGACCGTCCGCAACGTGGAAGAGGGCGACCAGGTGTTGTTCTCACCCGACGCGGGGTTCGAGGTGGAGATTCGCGGCGAGGACTACCTGATCCTGCGCGAACGCGACATCCATGCCGTCGCGTCCACGAAGGACGACGGCCAGACCGGCCTCTACCTCTGACCAGCCTTCGCCTTCCGCCGCTTGGCGCTCGACGGCTTCGCACCTGGCTTCTTCGTGATCGAGACGGGCACCGCGGGATGCGCCACCGGAGGGAACACGCCGTCGGCGGCTCGTGACTCGAGGTACTCCACGAGGGAACGAAAGAGCCGCTTGCCCAGCATCTTGCGCAGCTCGGCACTCATCGACTCGTAGACCGGCTCAGGAGCGCTGAACGCCTCGGGTGCTTCGGTGCACCACCACGCGAAGTCGTCGCCGCCTTCGCCCCAACCCTCCCGACCGAATTCGGTGAGGGTGGTGATGATGGTGCCGTCGTCCTGCTCTTCGTCGATGCGACGCAACGGGAGCTGCCAGCACACTTCGGGCTTGAGCTCCGAGTGATGCACGCCGGTGCGCATGGCGTGGAGATGCAGTGCGCACCCAGGCCCGGCCGCGAAGCCGATGCGGTTCAAGAAGATGCACGCGTCGTCGGCGAGGCGCGTCTTGTACTCCATCACGCCGTCGTCGTCCTTGCCGGCCTTCTCGAAGATGCCCTTCTTGCGACCGAGCTTGGCGAACTGCCACTCGTCGTCGCGGAGTCGCTTCGACGCGCGCATCACGAGCGCGCGGTCGGCGCGGTCACTGAAATGCGCCCCGTACGAGCAGCATCCGAGGACCAGCTCCGGTGCCGGGGAATCGAGTACGCCTTGGCAGCCGTCTCCGAAGATGCAGCGCCAGTTCGACAGCAAGAACGTGATGTCGATCTGCCACGTCCGCCCCGCTTCGCGCGGATCGACGAAGGTGACCCACTCACGAGCGGCACGCGGCATGCAACGGCTCCACTTCTCTCGACCGTTCATCGAATCTGCTGGCGACGAGCAATGCTTACCGTCCCACTGCGTGGCGCGTGCGTCAATCGATCAGGCCAGCGATCGAACGTGACTCACCGTAGGCTCGGACCATCGTGTCCATCGATGCGTTGATCGCCGACCTTGAACAAGAGTTGGGCGCAGGGCGCGCCCGCGCCGAACCGCTGGAGCTCGCGCTCTACGCGCGCGACGCCGGCGCGGCCAGCGGTCGCGCGGCCGCAGTGTGCTTCCCGCAGACCGGCGCCGAGGTCGCCGCCGCGGTGAGGATTGCCGCGCGCCATGATCGACCCTTCGTCGCGCGGGGGAGCGGCACCGGGCTCGCAGGCGGCGCCACCCCGGTCGGTGATCCGCTCGTGATCGTCACGACGCAGCTGAACCGCGTGCTCGACGTCGACGCCGAGGAACGCGTCGCCTGGGTCGAGCCCGGCGTGCTCAACCTCGACCTCTCACGCGAAGTTCGCCACCTCGGCCTCCACTACGCGCCAGACCCGTCGTCGCAGCAGGCCTGCACCATCGGCGGCAACGTCGCGACCAACGCCGGGGGACCGCACTGCTTGGCGTCCGGGGTGACGGCCGCGCACGTGCTCGCGATCGACGTCGTGCTGGGTGACGGTTCGGTCACGATGCTCGGCGGGCTCGAACCCGACGTGGCGGGCTACGACTTGCGCGGGTGCTTCGTCGGGAGCGAAGGCACCATGGGGATCGCCACCCGCATCGCGGTCCGTCTCACGCCGAATCCACCGGCGGTGCGGACGCTTCTCGTCGACTTCACCAGCGTCGACGCGGCCGGTGCGACGGTGAGCGACATCATCGCTGAAGGCGTCGTGCCCGCGGCGCTCGAGATGATGGACGCCGAGATCACCCGCGCGGTCGAAGACTTCGTGGGCGCGGGCTACCCACGCGATGCCGCCGCCGTGTTGCTGGTGGAGATCGACGGGCTTCCGGCGCTCGTCGACGAGCAGGTGCGCATCGTGAGTGACGTCGCGCGACGCCACGGCGCGCGCAACGTACGCGTCGCCGCCGACGACCGCGAGCGCGACCTGCTCTGGAAGGGCCGCAAGTCGGCATTCGGAGCCATCGCCCGAGTCGCCCCCGACTACTACCTGCACGACGCGGTCGTGCCACGCACGAAATTGGTGGAGGTGCTGCGCCAGGTCGACACGATCGCGACGGAACATCAGCTCACGATCATGAACGTGTTCCACGCCGGCGACGGCAACTTGCACCCGATCATCGTGTTCGACGCGCGTGAGCCAGGGATCTGGGAGCGGGTGCACCGTGCCGGCGACGAGATCCTCGCGGTGTGCGTGGCCGCGGGCGGCGTGCTCTCGGGCGAGCACGGCATCGGCCTGGAGAAGCGGGAGGCGATGCCCCTTGTGTTCTCGGTCGACGACCTCGACGCGCAGGCGCGCCTGCGCGATGCGTTCGACCCCGCCGGACGCGCGAACCCCACCAAGGTGCTCCCCGCGGGCAGTCGGTGCGGTGAGTTGCAACGAGTGCCGCCCGGAGCGTGGGTGTGAACACCGCTCGACGCAATGGCGAGGTCGACCTGCTGTGCGAGACCGTGCGTGCATCCGACGCAGTGGCTGCGGTCGGTGCGCGCACCCTGTGGGAGGTCGGCGGCGCGATCGAACCGGGATTCACTCCAGTGCATGCGCCCGTCGGCATCGAGCGGTTCGATCCTCGTGAGCTCACCGTCACCGTGGCCGCGGGTACCACCGCGGCCGAGTTGGCCGCGACGCTCGCGGCCGACGGGCAGGAGTGCCCGCTCGATCCTCGCGACCCCACGGCCACGGTGGGCGGAGTGTTGGCGGCAGGGTTGTCGGGGCCACGTCGTCTGCGGCACGGCCCGTTGCGCGACCGT
>JBEVLJ010000296.1:0-4532 GCA_040509195.1 Acidimicrobiia bacterium | reverse complement strand
GTGAGCTCGGCGAGGATCACGTCGCGCGCCCCCATCACGTCTTCCGCGGCGCTCGGACGGCCGGGGATGCCGAGGCGACTCGACCACTCCCCTTCGTGCATCGCGCCGGTGCCCGCGAGCGCGGGATCCTCGGCGTGTTGCGCGATCACTGCACCGGGAAGCGCGAGCGAGTACTCGAGCGCGTGGCGCATGACCGAGGCGTCTGCCACGCACGCACCGTCGTCGGTGAAGATGCGCACCCCGAGCGAGTGGAGCTCACCCATCGGCGCGAGGGCTTCGCCTTCACGACCTTCGGTGATGCAGCCGCTCGACACCACCTCGCACGCGGCTCGTTGCCCGGCGGCGAGGATCGAGGAGACGATGGCAGGATCGTCGAGCGCGGGCGTGGTGTTGGGCATCGCGACGACGGCGCTGAACCCACCGAGCGCGGCGGCGTTGGTGCCGGTCTCGATCGTCTCGGCTTCCTCCATGCCCGGCTCGCGCAGGTGCACGTGCAGGTCGACGAGCCCGGGCGTCACGATGCACCCGTCGGCGTCGAGCACCTCGGCGTTCTCGGCACCGGTGGCCGCATCAGGGCCGACCTCGACCACGCGACCGCCGCGCACGAGCACGTCGGCGACACGATCACCTGAGGGGTCGATCACGCGTCCGCCACGAATGACCAAGTCGCCAGCATCTCGTGGAGTCGCGCTCACAGTTCACCGCTTCCGAGGAGGGAGTACAGGCAGGCCATGCGCACCGCGACACCGTTGGTGACCTGCTCGGTGATGAGCGAGGCCGGGCCTTCGGCCACTTCGGCGGCGATCTCGACGCCGCGGTTCATCGGGCCCGGATGCATCACCAGCACGTCCTTGTGCAGGCGCGCGGCTCGTTCGACGGTGAGCCCGTAGCGCGCGGTGTATTCGCGCAAGCTCGGGAACAGCGATGCGTTGCGACGCTCGTGTTGGATGCGCAGCAGCGAGACCACGTCGACGTCGTCGAGCACCTCGTCGAGATCGTGGCTCACGCGCACCGGCCAGTCGTCGAGGTAGGGCGGCAGCAGGGTGGGCGGCGCCACCAGCGTGACGTCGGCGCCGAGCGCGGCGTAGGCGCGCACGTCGCTGCGCGCGACACGCGAGTGGAGGATGTCGCCGACGATCGCGATGCGCGTGCCGTCGAGCGAGGGGCCGAGGTGACGACGCAGCGTGAGGCAGTCGAGCAGCGCCTGCGTCGGGTGCTCATGACAGCCGTCGCCCGCGTTGATCACGCTGGCGTCGATCCACTCCGCGACGCGATTCGGCGCGCCGGCCGCGGGGTGACGGATCACGACCGCGTCGATGCCCATCGCCTCGATGGTCTGCACGGTGTCGCGCAGGCTCTCGCCCTTCTGCACCGAGCTCGTGCCGACCGAGAAGCTCATGACGTCGCACGAGAGGCGCTTGGCGGCCGTCTCGAACGAGATGCGGGTGCGGGTGGAGTCTTCGTAGAACAGCGACACCACCACCTTGCCGCGTAGTGCAGGCACCTTGGGCACGTCGCGTTGCGTGACCTCGAGGAAGCGCTCCGACAGCGTGAGCAGGTCTTCGATTCCGGCGCGATCGAGGTCGTCGATGGCGAGCAGGTGCTTCATGCGGGCCCCCAGAGCTCGACGGAGTCGACGGTGACGTCGTCGGTCTCGGTCAACCGGACCCGCACGTCTTCCCCGAGGCTGGTGGGCAGGTTCTTGCCCACGAAGTCGGGGCGGATCGGGAGCTCCCGGTGCCCGCGGTCGACGAGGATCGCGAGCTGCACCGCACGAGGGCGGCCGAGCTCGTTGAGCGCGTCGAGCGCCGCGCGCACCGTGCGCCCGGTGCTGAGCACGTCGTCGACCAGCACGACGACTTGGCCGGCGATGTCGACGGCAAACTCCGTGGGGCCGAGCGGTTGCACCGGGCGGAGGCCGATGTCGTCGCGAAAGAATGCGACGTCGAGCGAGCCGACCGGCACCGCGACGTGCTCGAACTCCTCGATCGCGTCGGCGAGGCGGCGCGCGATGGCCAGGCCGCGGGTGTACATGCCGGCAAGCACGACCTGCTCGACGCCCTGGTTGCGCTCGACGATCTCGTGGGCGATGCGGGTGTGGGCTCGCCGGAGATCAGCGGCGTCGAGCACCCCAGTGCGGAATTCGAGAGCTTCGGAATCAGCCGGGCCCGTCGCGGGCCGCTCAGCAGATTGCGACGCGCGAGGCGCGTTCGCCATGGGAGCTCGTTTCGTTCCGTGGAAGCCTCACAGGACTTCCTTCACGGTCAGACCTGTTCAGGGTACCAGCTTCGAAATGGTGTCGCCGAGCTTCACGGTGCCACCGGTGATCACGACGGCGAAGATGCCGCGGACGTTGAGCTCACGGCCGACCTCGGTGTTCACGAACCGCTGGGCGTCGGCGCCGTACCGCTGCACGAACTTCGCGCACCCGGTGTGTGCCTTGGGGCTGACCTCGAGCACGGCGGTCCCGATGCTGAAGCGGGAGCCGACAGGCATCGACGCGCCGCTGAGATCGAAGTCGACGATGAGCTGATCGCCCGCGAGGGCACGCCGCTCGGGATCGACCGCGATCAACGCCAAGGCCCGCGCGTTCATGAGCGTGACCTGTGCGATCGGGTTGGCCGCGCCGTCCGGCGTGCTGGAACTGCCGCGCGTCAGCCAGCAGTCGCCAATGACTCCGTCGGTCTCGTCAAGGGTGACATGCTCGACGATTTGGCGCTCACCCCGCGCCGGTCGTACGACGATCAACTCGACCGTGCCGCGATCGGTGGGCGACCGACGGATCTCGTCGACGCCCTCGATCAACTCCGGCAACGTGCGCGTGGTCACCGTCCCAGCGTGTCAGGTGTGTGTGTTCGGCTGCTCGGAGTTTTCGCGCTAGATCCACGCACGACGCTCGTCGACGGCGGCACGAGCCTGCTCGAGGTGCGGCAGGATCCAGAAGCGTTGCTCACACACGGCGAGCACGCGGTCGGCGACGTCGAGCGCGCGCACACCCACGTCGTCAGGCAGGTCGCTCATGGAGCGCGACCCCGTGGGTGGCACCTGCGCGCGCACCACCTCGGGCATGTTGCGATCGGAGTCGATGATCCCGGTGTGCACGAACCCTGGGCACAACACGGAGACACCGACACGCGAACTCCGCGAGACGAGGTCGTGGTGCAACGACTCGGTGAGACCGACCACCGCGCACTTGCTCGCGGAATACACGCCGAGGCTCTGCATGCCACGGAATCCGGCCAGCGACCCGGTGTTGACGATGTGTCCGTGATCCTGCTCGAGCAAACAGCGGCAGGAATGTCGTGCACCCGTGCACCACGCCCCAGAGGTTCACGCCGAGTACCCATTGCCACTGCTCGATGCGCGCGTCGGCCGCCACCCCACCGGCGACACCCGCGTTGTTGCACACGAGGTGGACCGCACCGAACTCACTGAGCGCCGCGTCGCGCAGCGCTTCGACGTCGGCAAGGACGGCAACATCGGTTCGCACTCCGAGCGCTCGTGCGCCGGCGTCGCGCAGCTGGTCGACTGCGCGTTCCAGCGCGGTGCTTCGATGTCGGCGAGCACGACCCGCATCCCAGCAGCGGCAGCCTGGTCCGCGATTGCGCGACCGCGCCCGCTCGCACCGCCCGTGATCACCGCGACCTTGCCATCGAGCTGTTCCATGGGCGGACCGTACCTGCACTCGATAACATGGTGGGGCTGCGATACTCCCCCAGTGGGGCGTATCCGCTACTTCTTCCTCGTCGTGTGGTGCGCGCTGTGTGGTTTCGTGGCGGCCGCGGTGGTGGGCGGGATCACGCAGCTGGTGCTCGACACCGATCGCAGCTGGTTCTGGCCCGCGTCGATCGCGCTCCAACTCGGTGCCTTCGTGTTCACGTTCGCCGGCGTCTTCTCCTGGCGCGCGACGCACGCCAAACCGCGTCGTCGCGACCAAGCTGGCGAGCCGATGTCGGCCGCCGCGGGACGCGTGGTTGGCAGCTGGATGGCACGAAAGCGCTAGCCAGTCCTCGTCGCGCCGTTCGTGCGGCGCTGGAAGCCCGTGTAGGGAACTGATTGCGCCACGAACGATTGAGCCGACGACGCGTGCGTCAGCTTCCTTGTGCCACGAAGCGCCGCAGCGCGCGGAGGTACGCATTGGTGCCGGCCCGCTGAGCGGCTCGGCCGATGGGACCGAGCAGCCGGACGGTCGCGTCGCCTGGACGCGAGAACGCCGTGACCTCGAACCGAACGGTGCCGTTCGCCGCGATGGAGATCTCGAAGGCTTCCTCCCCCTGCTCGGGGTGGCCTGGAAGAGTCCCGTAAGCGAATCCCCATCGGCTCGGTTCGTCGACGACCGCAACGATTCGACACGGAGCTGCCAACGACAACACCGGCGTTCCAAGGGTGACGACCACGGTCGCGCCGGGGTGAATCTCGGTCCCGCTCGGCAGCACGTCGACGCCGGGGAGGCGATGCGCCTTCCAAGCTTGGAGTCCATCAGCGGCCCGGCGGAACACGTTGAGCCCCGCACCGAGCACCGTTTCGTAATG
>JBEVLJ010000295.1:0-6685 GCA_040509195.1 Acidimicrobiia bacterium | reverse complement strand
CGTCGGCGACTGACCGTCGCCGGCGTCACGTCGGGCGCCGACCACGGCCCGCCCGCCCATCATGGGACCAATGGCCCATGGTGCCGGGCGGGTGGGCCACGGTACGCTCGGTCCCACGCAGCGCGCGCCCTCGGGGAGGCGCGGGGGAGGACGGAGTCCCATGGAACTGCCGAGGATCATCTCGGCCGACGACCACGTCATCGAAGCACCGGACGTGTGGACGAGTCGGTTGCCGAGCAAGTACGTAGACCGGGCGCCGCGCGTGAAGCGCGAGAAGGGCGTGATGAACCGCGCCGCAGGCGGATGGAATCCGGACCCCGACGCACCGGGCGCCAAGTGGGCCGACGTCTGGTACTACGAGACGATGGTGTTCCCGCTGATCCGCGGCTACGCCCACTCCGGCTACGAGAGCGACGACGCGCTCAACCTCATCACCTACGACGACATCCTCCCCAGCACGTGGAAGCGCGCCGAGCGGTTCGTCGACATGGACAAGAACCACACCGACGTGTCGTTGTGCTACCCGTCGATCACGCGGTTCTGTGGGCAGATCTTCTTGGAACAAGAGGACAAGGAGCTGTCCCTGTTGTGCGTGCGGGCGTTCAACGACTGGATGATCGACGAGTGGTGCGGCACCGAGCGCCCCGCGCGGCTGATCCCGCTCACGATGATCCCGCTGTGGGACGCCGAGCTCGCGTCGGAGGAGATCCGCCGCTGCGCCGACAAGGGGTCCCACGCCGTGATGTTCTCGGAGTGCCCGCCGTACCTGAACCTCCCGAGCATCTACTCGGGTTCGTGGGACCCGATGTTCCGGGCCTGTGACGAGACCGACACCGTCATCAACATCCACGTCGGCTCGTCGTCGAACCTCATCTCGACCGCGCCGGACGCCCCACCCGACATGGGCCTGTGCCTCACGTACGTGAACTCGTTGCTGTCGTTGACCGACTGGCTGTACTCGGGGGTCTTCGAGCTGTTCCCGAACCTGCGGGTGGCGCTCGCCGAGAGCCAGGCAGGCTGGATCCCCTTCGCCGCGCAGCGGGTCGACAACACCTGGAAGAAGGGCAACGAGAAGTGGACCGAGTCCGTCGCGAAGGCCACGCGCCGGGCCACGGTGCTGCCCAGCAGCCAACTCGACGGCCACATCTTCGCCTGCATCTTCGACGACCTCGAAGGCCTCCGGAACCGTGACCTCATCGGCATGAAGCACCTGCTGTTCGAGACCGACTTCCCCCATGCCGACTCGACGTTCCCGCACTCGCTCAAGACCGCCGAAGAGCTCGTCACCATGGCCGGCCTCAACGAGCAGGAGACCTACCAGTTCTTGCGCGGCAACGCCATCGACCTCTTCAAGCTCGACAAATACTTCGGCATCGACCACTGACGTCCACGAACGCCCGGGCGCGGTTCGCCAGGGCATCGTGACGCCGTCAAACCGCACCGGCCGCGCGCGGCCCCGAACTGGGAGGGACTGCACATGGCGACCGTCCGCGAGGAGAACGAGCTGCGGCTGAACATCGTCGAGCCGGGGTTCTCGGTTCGTGAGGTGGTGCCGCCCGGCGGCCCGAACCCGCCGGAGAGCTTCTTCGACCCGTTCTTCTGCTTCGCCGAGGACGACGGCAGCGTGGTCATCATGGACATCGGTGGGCAGCCCGAGCCCGGGTGGAACCCGAACCAGGGCCACGGCTCGATCTGGCGCCTGCACCCCGACGACCGCCTCACACCGATCGTGCCGCTCGGCGCCATCGGCATGGGCTGCATCCTGCCGCCGGTCAAGGTCGCGCCCCCCTCGTTCAAGCCCTACGGCGGCGAGCTCGTCTTCTGCGGCCAGGCGCTGCCCGGCCGCTCCGGTGCCAAGGCGCCGCACGCGGTGTACCACGTGCCCTACGAGGGCGGCACCCCCGGGCTCGTCAGCCTCATCCCGAACTCCGGCGGCAGCGTTGCCTTCGGCGTGCCCGGCGCGCTCGTCGGCAACACCTTCGGTCCCGAGGGCAGCGAGCACGAGGGCCACGTGTTCTTCTCGTCGCTCATGAACTGCACGGTCTACCGGGTGCGTGAGGGCGAGGCGGAGCCCTGGCTCATCTGCGACCCCGAGCACATCGGGCGCACGATCATGCCGTACGGGGTGTTCTTCGACGACGACGGCGGGATGGTGCTCTACGGCAAGGAGGGCACGAGCTACACCGAGGCGGCCGGGACGGGCTCCGAGTTGCGGCTCTGGCGGGTGTCGAACGGCACGGTCGCCGACGACCCGATCGAGGGGCTCGACGAGGCCGCCGCCTTCTCCATGCGCGCCAACACCAACTCCGTCGCGCCCGAGGGCTTCGGTCCCTTCGGAGGGCAGAGCTTCTCCACGACGCAGGGCTCGGCGAACCTCATGCACGTGACGATGATGCCGACCGGCGCGCTGCCGTACGACTCGACGATCGTGCGCGTCGACGCCGAAGGCACGCCGCACGTGTTCGCCGACCAGCTCCAGAGTGGCGCCCCGACGTGCATGTTCGTCGGTGACCGCATGCTCGTGTCGCGCATCGGCAAGAGCTACTCCACCGGCGACTACCACGAGACCGACGGCGCGATCTACGAGATCACCTACACCGGCTGATCGAGCTCGGCGAGCACCGCGCGCGCGTAGTCGCGCAGGTCGGTGGCGGCGGTGCGCGAGGAGCGCCACGGCGTCACGACGACGCGGTCGACGCCGAGGTCGTGCCACCGCTCCGCGTCCTCGGGCCCGGCCACGACGCCGCCGGCGGTGACCGAGAACGGTGCGCCCGCGCGCGGCGAGTCCTCCCGCCAGGCGCGCATCTCCGCGACGAGCTCCGGCAGCGAGGAGGGTGGGTGGCCGATCGCCATCCAGCCGTCGCCCCGCAGCGCCGCGCGCCGGCGCGCCGCGCGTGACGCGCCGCCGACGTGGATCGGCACGCCACCCGCCTGCACCGGCTTGGGCTCGAACCCGACCGGCTCGAACGGGAAGTGCGGGCCCTGGTGTTCGACGACGGCCTCCTCGGACCACGCGAGGCGGCACACGTCGATCGCCTCGTCGAGCCGGCTCCCTCGCTCGCCCGGCGGGATGCCCACCGCGTCCCACTCGCTCTCGAGCCAGCCCGCACCGACGCCCGCGAGCGCGCGCCCGTCCGACACGCGGTCGAGCGTGGCGAAGGCCCGCGCGGCGACGAACGGGTGCCGCAGCCCGAGCAGGTACACGTAGGTCCCGAGGGTCACGCGCTCGGTGATCCCGGCCAGGTAGTGCAGGTAGCCGAGCGAGTCCGACAGGGGGGTGGCGGGGTTCATGCGTGACGACTCGTCGCCGCCCGATCCGAGGCTCCCGACCGACCGGACGGGTGCGACGAGGTGGTCCGACACGAGCACCGACTCCACGCCGACCTCGTCGGCGACGAGCGCGACCTCCCGCCAGGATCTCGGGTTCAGCGTCCCGAGCGTCACCGCGACGGAGATCACAGCGAAGGGTTCAGCCCGCCGGCCACGTTGAGGATCTGGCCGGTGATGTTGCGCGCCGCGTCGCTCACGAGGAACAGCACGGCTTCCGCGATGTCGTCGGGCAGGTTCGGGCGCCCCAGTGGGTTCGCGGTCTTCCACTGCTCGGCGGTCGGGAAGCCGGGCAGGTCGGCGGCCGACGTCTGGGTCCCACCCGGCGCGATCACGTTGACGTTCACGTCGTGGACCCCGACCTGGTTGGCGACCGAACGGGTGAGCGACACGAGCGCGGCCTTCGACGCGGCGTAGTGGGCGTGCATGGCGGAGCCGGCCCAGTTGGTGGAGGCGATGTTGACGATCTTGCCGCGCCGTCGTTCGATCATCGTCGGCAGGGCCGCCTGCATGCAGCGGAAGGCGGAGTCGACGTTCACCGCGAACGTGCGCGCCCACTGCTCGTCGGTGATCTCGAGGATCGGGTTGTGCAGGGGGCCCTTCAGTCCTCCCGCCACGTTCACCAGCACGTCGACGGTTCCCCAGCGTTCCAGGGCGGCGCCCACGACGGCGTGCGCGCCCTCGCGCGTGCTGACGTCGGTGAGGACCGACGTCGCATCGGCGCCCAGCTCGCGCACCCGCTCCTCGACCGGCGGCAACGTTCCGTCGCGCCGGTCGTTGAGGACCAGGTCGTAGCCGGCGCCCGCGAGGGCGACCGCGATCGCCGCTCCCATCATGCCGCCCGACGCGGTGACCACTGCTGTGGGACGCACGCACACCTCGCTCGATCCTGTTGCGCTGGCACCCCTTCGTACCCGTCGGGGAGACCGCCGATCAACTCGTGTGTGTCAGGGCGACTCGTCGAGCAGGTGCTCGGCCATCATCCAGTCGACGGTCCGGTCGACGCCTCGCGTCGGCCGCGGAGGTCATCGCGATCCGCGGATGAGCGCGTCAACGCCGACACGCCGTACATCCTCTTCAACCGCCTCAACAGCGCGGTATGGCTCAAGCCCAACCTCGAGGGAGTGAAGGACATGCCTGACGCGCCGGTGGTGTTCAAGACCCAGGATCTCATCAAGACCGGCGCGTCACGCGCCCGAGCGACTCGAGCGAGGCGCCGCGGGGACGACCCCCCGCGGCGGCTCCCCGAATAGCCTCGTCCGCGGCGGGACCCTACGGGAAAATCCCGCAACCGGGTGGCATACTACCGACACCGCCATACTGAGGCCCGGCACGTCCCGGGGGGAACGAAGTGAGCGCTGCAATCCGGGTGGAAGCCCCGCGCGACGGAGCGGCGCGCCGCGCCGCCGTCCCGACACGCTGGTCGCGCGGGGAGCGCGCGGGGGCGCGCACGTGATCCGCTATCTCGGCCGGCGCTCGGTGCGGCTCGTCCTGGTCTTCCTCCTCGTGACCATGGCCACGATGCTGCTGTTGAACCTCACGCCGGGGGACCCCGCGTACCTCATCGCCGGCGAGACCGCTCCGCCGGAGGTCGTCCAGTCGGTGCGCGAGGAGTACGGGCTCGACGAGCCCGTGTACGAGCGGTACGCCGACTGGATCGGGAACATCGCTCAGGGCGACTTCGGGCGCTCCTACTTCACCAAGCAGCCCGTCATCGACGCGATCCGCCAGCGCCTCCCCGTCACCCTCGAGCTCGCGCTGCTCGCGCAGTTCATCGTGGCGATCACGGTGATACCACTGGGGCTGTACACCGCGTACCGGTCAGGCGGTTGGCTCGACCGCACGATGACCGTCGTCAGCTCGGCGTTCGTGTCGGTGCCACCGTTCGTCCTCGCGCTCCTGCTCGTGACCGTGTTCGGGTTGAGCCTCGGGTGGCTCCCGGTGTCGGGCTGGGTGCCACTCACGCAGGATCCCTGGGAGAACCTCCAACACGCCATCCTGCCGGCCACGGTGCTCGCGGTCGCCGAGATCGTGGTGCTCCAGCCCGTGTTGCGCGCCGACGCGATGACCACGCTGCAACAGGAGTACATCACCCTGGCGAGGGTGAAGGGCGTGAGCCACCGGAGGATCCTGTTCCGCCACACGCTGCGCGCGTCGTCCATCTCGCTCGTCACGCTGATGGGCCTCTCGCTCGCGAGGCTCTTCGGCGGGACGCTGATCGTGGAGTCGATCTACGCGCTCCCGGGGATCGGCACGCTGCTGATCAACTCGATCAACAGCAAGGACTTCATCATGTTGCAGGGCGTCGTCACGTTCATCGCGCTCGTCTACCTCGTCGTGAACTTCATCGTCGACATCCTCTACTCGAAGCTCGACCCGCGGTTGTCGGTGCAATGAGCGCGATCGACGTCCAGCCCGGCGCTCACGACGAGCTCGTCGCCGAGGCCGCCGACGCGGGAACCGGCACCGGTCTCCTCGCGGTCCCGGTCCGCAAGCCGCGACGGATCGGCGTGATCATCGCGCTGGTCTGGGTGGCCTTCGTGCTCTTCTGCGCGGTGACCGCCGACTTCCTGCCGATCCACGACTACGAGAGCAACATCACGCCGGTCAGCGAGCCGCCGTTCCACAGCTGGCCCGAGTTCCTCGGCACCGACCAGCTCGGTCGCAGCGTCGTGTCCCGCCTCGTGTACGGGTCGCGGGTGTCACTGGCCGCCGGCCTCATCTCGGCGACCATCGGCATCTCGATCGGCGTGGCGCTCGGCATCTTCGCCGCGTCGAACCGCCGCGCCGACGAGGTGATCGGCACGATCACCGACGCGGCGTTGGCGTTCCCCGGCATCGTGCTCCTGCTCGCGCTTTCCGCCGCCATGCGGCCGGGGCTGGTGCCGTTGATCATCGGGCTCACCATCTTCTCGATCCCGCCGTTCACGCGGTTGGCGCGTGCGAACGCGAAGGTGGTGATGAACCGCGAGTTCGTCCAGGCGGCCCGCCTGCTCGGGGCCAAACGGCTGCGCATCCTGGTGCGCGAGGTCCTTCCGAACGTCTTGCGGCCGGTGCTCGCGTACGCCCCCCTGGTGGTCGCGGCGCTGATCGTCGCGGAGGCAACGGTCAGCTTCCTCGGTCTCGGTGTGCCCGCGCCGACGCCGACGTGGGGCGGGATGATCGCCCAGGGGCAGCCGCAGCTGAGCAACGAGTCCTACCAGGTGCTCGTGCCGGCGACGGTGCTGTTCCTCACCGTGTTCTCCATCAACGTCCTCGGGCGGTGGCTCCGCTCCAAGACCGCCGACGCCGACGCGAAGATCTGATGCCGCCGATGGACCAGCAGGACACAACACGACGCGGCGCGCCCGTCGACGAC
>JBEVLJ010000294.1:0-3452 GCA_040509195.1 Acidimicrobiia bacterium | reverse complement strand
GTGAGCGGCCAGGTGATGTACCACGGCGAAGATCTGTACGGCTCCAAGGTGGATCCCGCCGAGGTTCGCCGACGGATCGGCATGGTGTTCCAGAAACCGAACCCGTTCCCCAAGACGATCTTTGACAATGTCGCGTACGGGCCGAAGCTCAACGGCAAGAAGCGCGGCGAGCTCAAGGACATCGTGGAGCACGCGCTCACGCGCGCCGCCTTGTGGGATGAGGTGAAGGACAAGCTGAAGAACAGCGGCCTGTCACTCTCCGGTGGTCAGCAGCAGCGGCTCTGCATCGCACGTGCGCTCGCGGTGGAGCCCGACGTGGTGTTGATGGACGAGCCGTGCTCGGCGCTCGACCCGATCGCCACCGCGCGCATCGAGGACCTGATGGAAGACCTCAAGCGCGAGTTCACCATCGTGATCGTCACCCACGACATGCAGCAAGCGGCGCGCGTGTCGGACCGCACCGCGTTCTTCACTGCGGAGGTCGACGACGAAGGCAAGCGCGTCGGTCGTCTGGTGGAGTACGACATCACCGACAAGCTGTTCACGGCACCCGGTGACTCCCGCACCGAGGGCTACATCACCGGTCGGTTCGGCTGAGGTCATGAGCCCGCTGCGGCGAGAACCACACGCGTCGGTGTCGGCACTCGAACAAGCGTTGGCCGAAGTGGCCGACGACACCGCCAACCTCGAAGAACAACGGAACCGGTTGGCGGCGGCGCTCGGCGAAGTCGCCGACGGCGTGGTCGTCGTGGACGTCGATGGCGATGAGGTGTTTCGGAACGCCGCGGCAGAGCGCTATCGAGATGCACGGGTCGCCGACGCGGTTGCCGCGTCGGAGATCGCGGCGATCTTGGAGAGCGCGTGCGCGGGCGCCATCGTCGACCGCGAGTTGCAGCTCTTCGGCCCGCCGCGTGCGGTGCTGCGCTTGCGCGCGGTGCCGTTGTTCGACGGCGACACCCTCGTGGGAGCCGCCGCCTTCGTGCAGGACGTGTCCGAGCTTCGACGGATCGAGAGCGTGCGCCGCGACTTCGTGGCCAACGTGAGCCACGAGTTGAAGACACCGATCGGCGCGCTCGAGCTTCTCGCCGAGACGCTCGCCGGCGAGTCCGATCCAGTGGTGATGCGACCGCTCGCCGAGCGGCTGGCCAAGGAAGCCGAGCGACTCGGTCACATCGTCGACGACCTACTCGATCTCAGCCTCATCGAGATCCAGGAGTCGCCGACGCGCGACCGGATGCCGGTGTCGGTGTTGTTGCAGGAGGCCGTCGACCGCATGGAGCCCGCGGCCGCCGCGGCAGGCATCGGCTTGCGCGTGGAGAACTCCGCCGGCGACGAGACGATGTTGTGCGATCGCCGGCAGGTCGTCAGCGCGATCACCAACCTGCTCGACAACGCGGTGAAGTACTCCGAACGCGGGAGCACGATCGACGTGCGCGCGAGCGAGGGCGACGGACGCGTCGTGTTCGAAGTCGCCGACCACGGGATCGGGATCCCGCGCGGCGACCTCGAGCGGATCTTCGAGCGGTTCTACCGCGTCGACCAGGCCCGCAGCCGTGACACCGGCGGCACCGGGCTCGGGCTCGCGATCGTGCGCCACGTTGCGCACGCCCATGGGGGAGAGGTCACCGTCACCTCGGTCGAAGGCCAAGGCTCGACGTTCACGGTCTCGATGCCGCGCGCGGCCATCCCTTCCCGCGCGTCGGGTGACGAACGCCAGGAGGTCGGCTGATGGCTGACGCACCGCTGATCCTCGTCGTCGACGACGAGCAGTCGTACCGCGACGCGTTGCGCGTCGCGCTCGAACGCGAAGGGTTCCGGGTCGAGACCGCGGCCGACGGTGCTGAAGCGATCGAGATGTTCGACTCGAGCAAGCCGCAGCTCGTGCTGCTCGACGTGATGTTGCCGCGCATTTCGGGCGTCGATGTGTGTCGCGAGCTGCGCACCCGCTCGCAGGTGCCCATCATCATGGTCACGGCGCGCAATGCAGAGATCGACGCGGTCGTCGGGCTCGAAGTGGGCGCCGACGACTACATCTCGAAGCCGTTCCGCTTGCGTGAGCTCATTGCGCGCGTGCGCGCGGCGTTGCGACGCGGCAAGACCGAGGAGAGCGGTGCGGTCGCGCAACACGGCGAGGTGATCGAGATCGGCGACGTGCGCCTCGACGCCGGCCGTCACGAAGTGCGGGTGCGGGGCGAACAGGTCGGGCTGCCGCTCAAGGAATTCGAGCTGCTCGAGATCCTGCTCGCCAACGCGGGCCGGGTGCTCACGCGCGACGTGTTGATCGACCGGGTGTGGGGCCCCAACTACTACGGCGACACCAAGACGCTCGACGTACACGTGAAGCGACTGCGCGCCAAGGTGGAAGACGACCCGGGCAGCCCGGAGCGGATTGTCACCGTGCGCGGCGTCGGCTACCGCTACGAGAAGGTCTGATCGTCAGCTGACCTTCGCCAACGCTTCCTCGTACTCGGCCTTGGCACGCGGCGTGCCGAGGTCGGGGGAGGAGAAGGTGCTCGCGATCACGCCCTCGGCGTCGATCACGAACGTGGCGCGGTTCGCGCACCCGAGCGCGTCGTTGAACACGCCGTAGGCCTTCGCCACCTCACCGTGCGGCCAGAAGTCGCTCAGCACCGGGAACGTGAAGCCTTGCGCTTCGGCCCAGGTGCGCTGCGCGTGACGGCTGTCGCACGAGATCGCGAGCACCTGGGCGCCCGCGTGCGTGAACGCCGACGGGTCGTCGCGGATCTCGCACAGCTCGCCCTGGCAGACGCCGGTGAAGGTGAACGGGTAGAACACGATCACGACGGGCTTGCCCCGCAGCTCGGAGAGCGTGACGTCTTCGCCCTCCTGGTTCTTCAGGGTGAAATCGGGGGCTTGATCGCCGACACCGGGCATGACGTCTCTCCTGCGCTGATCGTGAACGGGTGGTTCAGGCTACGCGTTCGCCGCGCGCATTCCCGTGGTCAGACAGGGATCGCGGTGGCGTAGCGCCGCAGCGCCACACCCGCCCAGATGAGCTCGACCACGCCAAACGGCCACGCGCCCGACAAGAAGCCGTACACGCTCGACAGCACGCACCCGATCGCGAACCCGAGCACGTAGCCGCGCCCGCGTCGTTCCATCGCGTACATGACCATCATGAAGGTGACGGCACAGACGCCGTAGATCGTGACTGCCATGCGCCCAGTCAAGCAGCGCGTGATGCCCTCGATCGCCTCACGCGGTGACATCGATGTCGAGGCTGGCGAGCAAGTCGCGCACGCGCCGTTCGATCTCGTCGCGCACCGGCCGGACCGCGTCGACGCTCTTGCCGGCCGGGTCGTCGAGCACCCAGTCTTCGTAGCGCGTGCCCGGGAACACCGGGCAGGTGTCGCCGCAGCCCATCGTGACGACCACATCGGCCGCGCGCACGATCTCGTCGGTCCAGCGCTTCGGCTGCGCGGTGGCGATGT
>JBEVLJ010000293.1:0-2878 GCA_040509195.1 Acidimicrobiia bacterium | reverse complement strand
TGTCACACGCCGGTGATCGAAGGGCCGTTCATCGAGCAGGCGTTCGCCCGCATTCGCGAGTTGCCCACGCTCGACGCGCCGCAACTCCCCGACCAGTCGATCCTCGATCAGATCGTCGCGGCCACGTCGCAACCACCCGCCTGAGCCCCGACGCTGCGGTCAGTGCAGGAAGTTCGGTGCGTGTGTATTCCACCAGCGGCCGAGGCCCCAGTGGTTCCCCGCGTGGAGGTACATCAGCAACAGGATCGAGAGTCCGAACGCCATGTGCTCACCGTCGAGCACTGGGTTCGACGACGGCGGGAACGCGCTGAACCACAACAGGAGGTTCAGCGCAAGCCCTCCCCAACCCGCGATGCGCATCGCGATGCCCAACGTCAGTGCGAAGCCGAGGCCGCCGATCGCGAACATCCAGCCGAAGTCGTCGACGCCCGTCGGCAGCTCCTGGCTGACGAACGCGAGCGGTCCGTGCGCGCCGCCGACGTACGGCTCGGTCGGCGAGTGCTGGAACCCCGACGAGATCCATCCCTTGCTGCTGTCGTAGTCGAAATGCCATCCGTACTCAACGGAGCCATCAGCCTTGGTGGTCGAGTTGGAGTACACGATGCCGAAGCCTTGCGCGAAGAACGCCCAGAGATACAGGAGTCCGAGCCCGATCCGCAGCAGCGCCGCGACGTTCGCACCGCCTTTCGGGATGCGGACTCGTTCGTCGAGCACAACGGTGTTCGACGGGGCGTCGCTCGCCGGCCCGTTCGTCGAGACGTCGTCGACTGCCATCACGCACTCCGATCGTCGCCAGATCGCGAACCGTAACGCGAACGACGGAGCGCCGCGGCGGACGGCCTACGCGGTGGGTTCGGGCGGGATGATCGGCTCGACGCCGATGGCGCGCAGGTTGTCGGGCGACCAGCCGGCTTCGTCGCCGTAGTACCCGAAGAGGTGCTCGATGGTCTCAACCACTTGCGGTTCGAGCGATGCCCACTGCTCCGCGGGCGCGGTCACGGTGGCCGAGCTCGAGTACACGGTCACCGAGTCGGCGCCGAGGTCGAACAGACGGCGGGCGAGCACGTCGGGGGGACGTCCCTTGCTGATCGCCTCGACCGACGGGTAGCGCTCGATGGCCATGCCCGTGATCGAGCGATTGAGGTTGAAGATGCGCGTCGTCGGCGATGCGCCGGTGGTGACGTCGACGGTGATGTGCTGACCCATGGGGCGTCACGCTACCCCGAGGTCAGTCGCGGTTCGGCTTTCAGTCGGTGCGACCGAGCGCGGCGAGGAGCTTCGTCTGCATCGAAGCATCGTCGGGCACCACGAGCTGCGTGCCGAACGCGCCCGACGCAGTGAGGTCGTCGAGCTGCGGCTCGATGACCGCCCAGCACGCGTCGACGAGCACCGGATCCAACGTGGTGTCCTGCCCGGTCGACTTCGCGATGTCCCAGCCGTGGATGAACACGTCGATCAAGCGATGCCCGCAGTACACGGAGCCGGGCACGGGTCCGTACGACACCGCGCATGGCCGGTCCATGGCGTCGGGCTCGCGGAACACGGCCGCGGCCACCAGTGCGGAGTCGTCGTAGGCACGCGCCGGATCGGTGCCCAACACATCGCCGTCGAGTGCGGTGCCGACCTCGTCGATGGTCTTGCCGCCCCCGAGCTCGAACGCCCAGTAGTTCCCCGTGACGACGTGGTTGACGAGCTCGCGCACCGTCCACTCGTCGTCGACGGAGGTGAGGCTCCACTGGTCGTCTCCGACGCCGGCCACGAAACGGTGCGTGGCGTCGAGGGCATGTGCATGCGCTTCCGGAAGGTCGACGTCCACGGCACACCGTCCTGTTCGCTGCCCGGTCTCCTCGGTCCAACGCTAGACAACTGCGCCGCTGACCGCTCGCCGCTGGCCGTCAGAGCCCGAAAGAGAGCTGACGGGTGTCGCGATGACGCGGCACGCCGCCCCACGACAACGAGTCCATGAAGACCCACGAACGACGGTGGATCGCGCTCGGGCCGTAACCCGCGAGGGCCGCCTTGTGCGCCGGCGCGGGATAGCCGACGTTCGACGCGAAGTCGTACGGCGGGTAGTGCTCGTCGGCTTCAGCCATCATCGCGTCGCGCGTCACCTTGGCCACGCACGACGCGGCAGCAACACCGAGACACGACACGTCGCCCTTGATCACCGTGCGCACACGCGAACCGAGCCCGAGGTAGTCGTGCTTGCCGTCGAGGATGATGCGGTCCGGGGTGATGTCCTGCGCTTCGAGTTGTGCGAGCGCGCGCATCGCGGCGGTGCGCAGCGCGACGGTCATGCCCAGCGTGTCGCACTCCTCGTGTGACGCGTGCCCGACGCCGAACGCCACGGCCCACTCGCGTACCGATGACGACGCTCGCTCGCGCTCGTCGCGGGTGAGTTGCTTCGAATCACGCACACCCTTGAGGTGTTCAGGCGCCGACACGACGGCACCAACGGTGACTGGTCCGGCCCACGCGCCACGTCCGACCTCGTCGATCCCGACGACCACGCGGTCACCCGCAGCCCACAGCTCACGTTCGAGTCGCAGCGTGGGATACGGCTTCACCGCGCCGAAACTACCTGCCGCTCGGCCACCCGTCGGAGAGGCCCGTAGCCTGAGCGCGTGGCTGCGTCAGATCACCAGATCACTGAAGTCTCGATCGTCCCGCACACGCACTGGGACCGCGAGTGGTATGCGCCGTTCCAGACGTACCGGCTCGCGTTGGTCCACCTGATCGACGGCTTGCTCGACCTGATGGAAGGCGATCCCGCGTACACCCGGTTTCTGCTCGACGGTCAGACCGCGGTGATCGACGACTACCTCGAGGTGCGCCCCGCGGCCGCGCCGCGGATCGAGCGACTCGTGCGCGACGGTCG